>CAYTDU010000005.1:0-26697 GCA_964436395.1 uncultured Gemmatimonadaceae bacterium
TAGGAACCAATAGCTATCACCTATCACCTATTCTCTGAGAAACGTCGATACCTGCCGTTCCTCGGGCCAATCCTCAACCAGAGCACGCGTCTGTTCGATCCCCATCCTGAACCGAGCGACCACGAGTTCCGGATCCGGATTGTCACTCGGGTGCGAGATGTCGGGTGCCCTCATCCCCTTGGGAAGTTCGCCACTACCGAGCAGTGCGTGTCTCATGACAGATTGTGCGGGAGTCGCCTCCCGCTCTTTGGTATTGGTTTCAAGTATTGCCGCAAACCCGGTGGCGACTAAGTCGAAAGCGATGGCGAGGTGTTCGATAATCTGGGCAATACTCCACTTTCCTTCGGGCGCCGAGGTCCAATCAGAAGCACCGATGTCCTGGAGCGGATCGAGTACGATTGATTCCAGGCTAGATAGCTGCCGCGTGACTCTCATCGGCCGGCCAAGGCGAAACACTCGATTTCGACCTGCGACCCGAGCGCTAAGCCAGTTGCCGCCAAGGCAGATCGCGCCGGCGGGTCTTGCGGGAAATATGTGGAGTAGACTTCGTTGACGGCGGCGTAGTCATTGATGTCCAGCAAGAAAACCGTGCACTTCACCACTCTATCCATCGAGCTACCGGCGTACTCCAAAATTCCTTTGATGTTCTCGAGGGCCTGACGTGCTTCTTCAGCGGGGCCACCGGGCGCGAGGTTACGTGTGCCTGGAAGATTGCCGATCTGGCCGGAGAGATACAGCATGTC
Source organism: uncultured Gemmatimonadaceae bacterium (assembly GCA_964436395.1). Taxonomy (GTDB): domain Bacteria; phylum Gemmatimonadota; class Gemmatimonadetes; order Gemmatimonadales; family GWC2-71-9; genus JBDGYW01. The sequence continues at coordinate 744 of CAYTDU010000005.1, forward strand.
ATCTACGCGGACAGCGGAAGAGAACGGGAGTCCTTCGAGGGCGCCAGGCGCCTGGATAACTTCTTTTTGTTCCAGTTCATCTTCGTTGACAGACGCTCCAGTGCACGCCAGAAGCAACACGGTCGTAAGTAGAACTGCAGCACGCATGGTCCTCCTCCTAGTTGGCAAACCGAGCGATCTCTCAGTGACACCGCTCGCGAAAGCTCACAAGGCACCGCGCATACCGCAAGACTGACTGCAGAGGTGCGGAGGGTAGGGGCGGGCAGTTAGTATTGTGAACCCATTGCAGGACCAGAAGTAGAAGAGCTCAGCTTGCACGACGGGGGATCTTCAATGCTGAAGTACCACCACGTAGGAATTCCGACTGATATCAGTCGCGAAGGTGAACGCTACATCGAGAAGTTCAAGATGTACGCGACCCCGTTCGACTCGAACCCCTATGGTGTGGAGTGGCTACGATTCGAAACCGACAGCCCGTTACCGGAGCTTGTCAGGACCGTTCCGCATGTTGCGTTTCAGGTAGACGACCTCGAGGCTGCCCTTAGAGGCGAAGAAATCCTCATCCAGCCCAACAGCCCATCAGAGGGTGTAGTGGTTGCATTCATTGTCCACAACGGAGCCCCGATCGAGTTCCTCGAGTACTCCTGAACCCGCCGGCTCTGCCTACGATCTGATTTCCCTGAGTTCGTCTGTTGCGCGACTCAAGATGTCGGCCACATTCTCCATCTTCTTCGCGTCTCCGCGCACCTTCCAAGTGGTGCGGTACGCCTGACTCACGAGTTTTCCAACCAACCGCGTTACGTCGGGCATCGGGTCGTCCAGCAGACCGTCGAGCGTCTCTTCTATTCTGTCGAATATCTCGTCCACGGTGGTCTTGTTTTCCTGGAGGAAATCCTCGCCGGTTTCGGTGATGGAGTACACCTTCTTACCATCTACTTCTTCGACGCTCACCAGTCCTTCGTCCTCCAGCCACTGGAGTGTGGGGTACACCGTACCGGGTGAAGGCTTGTAGCATCCGTGCGTATGTGCTTCGAGCGCCTTCATTACCTCGTACCCATGCATGGGATGTTCGCGCAACAGTTTCAAAATCACGTACTTCATATCACCGGACCCAAACCAGCGCCCGCGACCGCTACGGCGATGGCGACTTCTCCCCATCCACCATTCCCAGGGTGCGCCGTCGAAATCCCATTCTCTGCGTGCCATTGTAACCTCCAGATATGCGAACGAGACCAATACAACGACATGTCAAGATATTACGTACGATATATCTTAATATCTCTCTGAGTAGCTGGCAACCGCTTGCGTGATGTAAACCATGCGTGGCGCCTTTGGCGTGACTCCCAAAGGGCTGCACCACAGTTTACCTTCGGGACGCACCCAACTGGAAAACGACGATGATCCAAACAAGAGTCTCAATCGGGAGAGCGCTCTCGGCTGTTGTGCTGCTCTTAGGTGTCGCAGCACCAACTGCGCTCGCACAAGAAGAGTTCGGCTTCTTCAACCGTGGCCCTTACCGTGACAACGTGCCACGGCCGAACGACATACTCGGCTACCCTGCTGGTACAAGTCAGACCCAGTACGCCGAAATGCAGGGGGTGTTCGACCTCATGATGGCTGCCGCGCACGACCGTGTGCGCACGGAGGTGATTGGCACCACCGAGGAAGGGCGCGTGATGCGGGCCTTCATCATCTCTGCGCCGGAGAACATCGAACGGCTCGAGGAAATCCGTACCGATATCAACCTACTGGCCGATCCACGTTCGACGAGTGAGACCGAAGCCGCTGCCATCGCTTCGCGAACACCCCTTGTGGTAATGCTCTCTTACTCGATCCACGGCAATGAGTCAGCCGGGTTCGAGGCATCGATGTGGGTTGCTTACCAATTCTTGGCGTCAAACGAACCCGCAACGCTCGATATGTTGCGAAACGCAGTGATTGTGATGGTACCGTCCGCCAATCCGGATGGCCACGAGAGGTTTGCCGCGTGGTACAACTCGATCGCTGTTGGAACTGATGAGCCATACTCGTACGACACAGACGCACCGTGGAGTATTGCCGGTCGATATGGTCACTACCGGTTCGACATGAACCGGGACCTGATTGCCGTGTCACAAGCACCAACCCGAGCGATCCTCGGCGCGGTGGTGCGGTGGCGCCCGCAAGTGTACGTCGACCTGCATAGCACGACAGAACAATACTTTTTCGCACCGCCCGCACAGCCGGTGAACATGAACATTCCCGAGCGCACGGCACGTTGGTACGAGACGATCGGCGCCGGCAATGCCGCCGCATTCGACCGCTACGGCTGGCAGTATTTCACTCGCGAGACGTTCGACTTGTTTTACGCAGGCTATTTCGATGTTGCTCCGTCGCTTCATGGCGCCACCGGTATGACGTACGAGACCGACGGCGGCCCCGATCTGTTTCGGAGGCGTGGTGATGGCACAGTAATCACTTTTGCCGACGGAATCGCTCACCACTACGTGGCATCGTTGGAGACGGTTGAGACGGCGGCCGCAAACCGTGAGGAACGCCTGTTGGATTACTTCGACTTTCGACAGAGCGCCATTGCCGAGGCCGAATCTTCTCAGATGAAGCGCGTTGTGATTCAACCTGACCGGGACCACACCAACGCCGCACGACTGGCAACGATACTCCTACGACACGATGTGACAGTGACACGGCTGTCTGAGCCGTACAGGGCCGACGGGGCACACGACTACATGGATGAACCGGCGGCGCCAGGGTCGCGACGGACTTTTCCCCCCGGATCATATGTGGTCGATCTGGATCAACCGCAGGCTCGTGTTGCAAAGGCCTTGCTGGAGCCGAACGCCGAAATGGACCAGGAGTTTGTGCAACGCCAACTCGAGAAATTCGAACGCAACAAGCGCCGCGGCGACAATGCGTCAGGGGACCGCTACGAATTCTACGATGTCACCGCGTGGTCAGTTCCTTACACGATGGGAGTTGACGCGTTCTGGACAGAAGACCTTTCACCCGTGGCTGGAACCACCTTGACCCTCGATCAGGAAGGGGATCCGGTGCGTGCAATCGCACCGGCCGGCGGAGTGTCAGGAAGGGCGCGGTCAGCTTACGTGTTCCGAAACGATCGCCAAGGGGCGGCCGAACTTGCGATGGCGCTCCTGCGCGAAGGGTTCATCGTGAACGTTGCTACGGAGCCGCTTAGCGCCGACGGCGTCGATTATCCGCGCGGCACATTTGTTGTTCGTAGTTCGCGGAGCCCGGCAACTCTTCACGATCGAATGCCGATCCTTGCTCGCGAAATCGGCGTTCAAGTGGCAGCGGCGAACTCAGCCTTTCCAACAATAGGAAGAATCGGCACGGGGTCCGGACGGGTTCGGCCGCTATTCGCGCCCAAAGTGCTAGTAGCCGCTGGTGACGAAATCAGCGTGACGAGCTACGGTGCCCTATGGCACTTCCTCGAAACCGAGTTGAAACTCCCCTTCGTGCCAGTATCGCTCAGTTCGTTGACCGGAATGACCACTTTCAACGATTACAACATCCTCATAATCCCCAGCGGTAGCTCCAATGCGATTCGCCAGGCGTTGGGTAGCGGCGGTATCGACCGGTTGAACCGGTGGATACGAGACGGCGGTGCGTTAATAGCGTATGGGGGCGCTGCGCTATTCCCCGGTCACGAAGATGTGGGATTGAGCACCGTTTCGGCGTTGAGTGGTGAAGATGAGGAACAGGGCGAGCAAGCTGATTCACTCGAGAACGATCCAACCCTTACACCTCCCTTGGTATCGCCTACTGCCGGAGACGACGGACCAGAACGTCTTCCGGGAACGATCTTCAAGGCAACCTTGGATCTCAGCCACTGGTTGACCATGGGATATGAGAGTCCCTCGCTCGCGGTGATGATGCGTGGCGGCAACGTGCTCAAGCCATCAGAGCGCGGCGACAATCCGGTCTCATTTGTCGGTGAAACCACGCTGTTGGCCGGATTCGCATGGCCCAACAACACCGAGCGGTTGTTGGCAGGAGCCGTGTGGGCAGCGACCGAACGTCACGGAAGGGGTAACGTGGTGATGTTTGCGGACGATATTCTCTTCAGAGGATTCTGGCGGGGGCCGGCGAGGTTGTTGACTAACGCAATTCTGTTCGGTACAGGGCGGTGATAGGAGTGTAGAGTGCAGAGTGCAGAACGGCTCTGCACTCTGCATTTCTCTCAGAACCTCCCGTTCCGCCTCCAGAAGTAGTCGGAGTCCCGCTCCGGCACCGTCACCTCGATCGTCATTGCCTCCCGCTGACGCATGATCGAGATCTCCATGGTTTCGCCTTCCTCGTACGACCGCAAGATCCGCATGAGCTGTGATTGACTCGTCGGCTCCCGTCCGTCGATGCTCACGATCACGTCGCCACTGCGGAGATCCAGCACCTCATCGTCCGTTGGCGCTCGCACTACCAGTAGCCCCTCCTGCACCCCAAAGTACCAACCGAGTGCTTCATCCAATTCGATCAATTCGACATCCAGAATTCCGATACGCGACAGGTCACCGGCGAACACAGTGGCCACGTTGAATCCGCGATCTCCCTCAAACACCGATATCTCAGGCCTCGCAAGTGCGACGGCACGCCCGTAATCACCCAGAGCAAACGCAAAGTCGTCCAGATAGCGCACCTCTATATCCGCCGAGTGTGTCGTAGCTCCGCGGCGGTACTCGACATGCAGAGTATCGCCCTCATCCAGATCGTCCTTGATCTGAATCAACTTGTTCGCGGGCGAAGTCCCGCCACGGCCTTCACGGGCAAGAGGCTCCCCATTTGCCATCGTGATGATGTCGCCATCCCTCAAACCGGCTTCGTATGCGGGGCCGTCTTCGGTAACGCTGTTTAGCACCACGCCTATCGAGTCCGTAGCCGGCCTGCGCTCGGTATTCAGGTATACGCCCAACTGTGGGCCACCGCGCCGCGAACCGCTGATGTATATGTTGGGATTACTCCAACCGGAGATCACGCGATCCCTTCCCAGGCGCGACCTCGCCCGCTCCAACTCCTGAATAGCATCGTCCAGCCGCTCGCGCGCTTCCTCGTCGTTTTCCGCCTCGGCCAATAGCTGGAGCGCTTCTTGGAGTTCGTGCTGCGCCGCCTGGGCCCTGGTCTCGGCCGCCTGCATCCGCTGTCGCTGGCGTTCAGTTACCGTCTGTGCCCCAGCAACACCCACACTGCTTGCGACGAGAACACCCACCGCGATCAGAACCTGCATCTCTTGCCATTTCATGATACAACTCCTTCAGCCACACGCCGAGCATGGCCGTGACTCAGAATCCTACGTTCACCGTTCGTTTCGTGTGTGTATTGACTAGAGCATCCATGAGCAAAACCCGTTGTTCCAACAACGCCCGCAGCTGCGCTTCGGAGATCGCGATCCGCCGCGCCGACGATAGACGCGAATCCAACAGTATGATCCGGTCTTCCAGATCTGCGATCGTCACCGCTGTGAGCCCGTTCACCACACGACTCTTCTTCTCTAAAGACTTGAGCATGCTATCGAGTTGAGCCGATTGCTCCACCAGCGTTTGAAGCTCAACCTCAGGCTTCTGTTCCGAATCGGCGCCCGGCCAGGGCACCAGTCCATTAGCTCCGAGTGCCAACGCGATCATTGCGGCCGCCGCCCAGCCCATTCTCGTCCACCAGGTGCGTTGCCGACTCGCAACTATCTGTTCTCGCACCACCGGCCAACGATCTCTTGGAGCGTTGAGGCTCGGCAGCGCCTTCAGCGACGCAACGCGTTGATGCAGGCGGTCGAGTTCGTCGCGACACTCTTCGCACTCATCAACGTGGATCTTCGCACCCGTCGATCCTTCGCCGTTTCGCACTTCCAGTAGCTCTTCAATCGAGCAATGTCTCAGCATTGCACCTCCTCGCCGAGCATGTCCCTCAATCGCATATGAGCACGCGACAGCTGGGACTTCGAGAAACTGACGCTTCTATCCATCAACTCGGCTATCTCCTCGTGCTTGTAACCCTCAACATCGTGTAACCAAACGACTGCCCGCGCGGTGTCTGAAAGCCTCGTAAGCGCCGTTTCCAAGTCGACACGCAGCCCGGCGTCGCCCCCCTTTCTCCCCCCAACTGCCAAATCTTCTCGCAACTCTTCAGTCGCTCGGTATTTCTCGTAACGGATCTTCATCAACGCCTTGCTCGCCGCCACTCGCTTGATCCAGGCAGTCATACTTCCCGGACCTTCTCCTCTGAACCCATTCATGCTGCGGCAGACTTCGAAGAACGTCTCCTGCACCACGTCTTCTGCATCCTCCGCCGTCCGGCAGATGCGTCTCGCAAGAGTGTAGACGAGGCCTTCGTAGGCTCGGTACACTCGCTCCAGCGCGGTCAGGTCTCCCGTTTTCGCCCGCTGAATGGCAACGTCGTCTATAGCAACCAGGCTCATCTCATGCATGCTCACACAAATAGATGCCCTGCGGCCGACGAAGGTCGCAGTTCTCCTAAGCTATTGATTAATAGAGACTTGACCAAGTAGAAACGGGATGCACCCAAAGCAGATTCGGGTGCCTCCCGCCAAATTCCAGCTAGTGCGGATGATCTACACGACGAGGCTCACCAGCCTGTCCTGCACGTAAACCGCCTTGCGGATCTCTTTGCCGTCGGTGTGTCGCAAAACTCTCGGTTCGGCGAGAGCAAGCGCAATCGCCTGAGCTTCAGTAATCCCGGGAGCCACCTTCAGCCTACCCCGAACCTTCCCGTTGACCTGCACAACCAGCTCGATCTCGTCCTCGCTGGCGAGTGCTTCGTCAAAGGCCGGCCACGAAGTATCGAAGACGCTGGTGTCATGGTGTCCCAACCGCTCCCAGAATTCCTCGGCGATATGTGGCGCGAACGGTGCGAGCATGATCACCAATGGCTCCAACAACACAGACTGGAGTCGCGGCCTGTCGTCGTCTCCCTGACCGTCAAGCCCGCGCAACACATTTGAGTATTCCATGAGAGCGGCGATGGCCGTGTTGTAGTGAAGTCCCTCAATGTCCTCCGTGACTTTGTAGATGGTTTGGTGTAGCACACGCAAGGCTGCGCGGTCTGGGTCGTCACAGATTTCCTCCGTATCCCGCACCAGGCCCGACACCTTGTCCAGGAATCTCCGAATGCCGGAGATGCCCTCGTCACGGAAATCGCCGCCCTCCAGGTAAGGCCCGAGGAACATGAGGTACATACGGAAGGTGTCCGCTCCCCACTTACCGATGTATTCGTCGGGTACAACTACGTTGCCCCGCGACTTCGACATCTTCGCACCGTCTTTCACGATGGTCCCGTGAGCTCGGAACCTAGTAAACGGCTCCTCAAATTCGACGAGTCCCGCGTCGTGTAGCACCATGTTTATGTATCTCGCGTACATGAGGTGCAACACAGCGTGCTCGTTGCCGCCAATGTAGGATTTCACCGGCAGCCACTTATTCGTGAGATCGGCATCAAAGGCCCGATCGTCGAATTGGGTTGACGGGTAACGCAGAAAATACCATGCGGAATCGAGGAACGTGTCCGACACGTCGGTCTCGCGCCTAGCCAGCTTACCACATTGGGGGCATCGGACACGATACCACTCCTCATGCCGCGCAAGCGGAGAAACACCGCTCTCATCGGGTTTGAAATCCTCGATCTCCGGAAGCAACACAGGCAGATCTTCCTCGGGCACCGGCACTGTCCCACACTGCTCGCAGTAGATGATCGGGATAGGCGGGCCCCAATAGCGCTGCCTCGAGATACACCAATCATGCAAGCGATATTGAACCTGCTTTTTGCCAAGCCCCTGGCCTTCCAGCCACTCTGTTATGGCTGTGGCAGCCTCTTTGCTTGGCAGACCGTTGAACTGGCCAGAGTTGGTCGCGACACCGTCCCAGGAGATATAGGGGAGCTGGGAGTCCGCTGCACCAGGATCCGAATGTGCCGCGTTCGGCCCGCTCCCCACCGGCTCCACCACCTGCCTTATCTCCTGCCCAAACTTCGTCGCGAACTCGAAGTCACGTTCATCGTGCGCAGGGACGGCCATGATCGCACCGGTACCGTATTCCATCAGGACGTAATCGGCGATCCAAATCGGCACCGTTTCACCGGTCGCCGGGTTACGGGCGTAGGTCCCTGTGAAAACACCGGTCTTCTCTCGGTCGCCCACCCGCCGCGTGACGACATCCTTCTGCAACGCCTGCCGACGGTAGTTGCCCACTTCCTGTTTGCATTCGTTTGCAGTCAATTCATCGACTAACGGGTGCTCAGGAGCAAGTACGAGGTACGTGGCACCAAACACGGTATCAGGCCGCGTGGTATATACGGAGATAGGAGTATCAGCAGGGGTTTTGAAGATCAACTCGGCCCCCTCCGACCGCCCAATCCAGTTCTCCTGCATGGTCCTAGTTGAGTCCGACCAGTCGAGCGTCTGCAGATTCTGAAGTAACTTGTCAGCGTGATCGGTGATCTTGAAAAACCACTGGGAGAGAGACTTCTGGTGCACCCTCACACCAGGATGCCGCTCACAATATCCGTCTTCAACCTGCTCATTGGCCAACACCGTCTTGCACTCTGGACACCAATTGACCGGAGCCTGTTTCTTAACGACGCATCCTGCTTCATACATTTTCAGGAATATCCACTGCGTCCACTTGTAGTATCTCGGATCGGTGGTCGATACCTCGTGGTCCCAATCGACCATCAGCCCAACACGCCTGAGCTGTTCTCGGAACCGCTGAATGTTGGCTGGAATCAGCTTCGCCGGGTGCGTGTTGACCTTGAGCGCGAAGTTCTCGGAATGAATCCCGAATGCGTCGAAACCCAAGGGTTCGAATACATTCCACCCCTGAAGGCGGCGAAAGCGCCCGTGAATGTCAACACCGACAAACGCGAACACGTTGCCCACATGGAGCCCTTCTGCCGAGGGGTAGGGAAACATCATCAGGTTGAAATAGGGCCGATCAGCTGCATCTATGTCGACACAGTTTGTGCGTCTTTCTTCCCACTTCTCACGCCACCGTCCTTCAACGGCCGCAGGATTGTAATCTTTGGCTTGGCTACGTGTATCTGTCATGGTAGGGTTAATTTAGCACTGCTTGCTTCCCCAGGAAGGCTCTCGTATGGCGACTAGAACACGGGAACTGCGACGCCGCATAATCTACGTCGGCACACCGGTGGCGATTGCGGCGATCGCATTCAGCGCGTATGTGGCCAGCCGAAGTGTGGAGCGCGAATTCGAGCGCGCGGCAGCGGTGCAATTGCGGGCGGTGGCCGAACGAGTAGCGGAACTGGTAACGCAGTACCTCGGCGAGCGTGTGGCAGATGTGCGGATGCTTGCGAATATGCCCAATGTCGTGGCCGCCACACAATCTGCAGGTAATTCGGCCGCTAGATTGGGCCTAGACCGAGTGCCGACTGCCGAGCTAGAACGGCGCTACGAAGAAACGCGTACGTTGAGCCAAGACCGTGATCTCGAGGGATTCCTTCGGACGGTGCGAGACTCATCCGATTTCGTCGAAATCTTCTTCACAGACTCGCACGGCTTGGTAGTTCTCGCGAGCAGCCCCACCACCGACTTTGTTCAGTCTGACGAGAGGTGGTGGGAGGTGGCTTTCGGAACCGGCTTCTTTCAAGGTGAACCCATTTACGACGAGTCCGCCGGAACGGTCGGTCTGGAGCTGGCCGTCAGAATCGCCGATTTGGAATCGGGCGAACCTCTCGGGGTATTGAAGGCTGTTGTGGAGCTCTCGCGACTGACTCGATTACTGGCACTCAGTACCGAATCCACGGAAGCTCAAATCGAAGCAGTTGATTCCACCGGCCGTGTGATAATGTCGCTCGAACCGTCGAGGCTATTCGCGGTAAGCGATGGTTCGGCGCTATCAGGTCTGCTGGAAAGGTCATCGAGCAGTGTTCAGATGGCGGTCGGAGGCTCGAGGAACGGAGAGCTGATTGCGACAGCACCAACCAACTCGGGCCGTTGGTGGATCGTGCATCGGCAGCGTCAGGACGTTGCGTACACAGCCGCAAGGTCTATCCGCGACGCGGTCTACCTCGCGGCGGGCGTAGCGCTAGTCGCGGCAATTGTCCTCCTCGTGTGGTTCACTGAATGGCTGCACCGTCGCGTAACTCGGCCCGTGCGGGTAGCCGGTTCCGTGGCGGCGCGTGTTGCGGATGGAGATCTCTCCGTGGCTGTTGCACCCGGCGAAAAGGGCGCCGAGGAAGTCACTGGCCTACTCGAAGCGGTGCGAACGATGGTCGACGCGTTGAGGAAGTTGGTCGGTGAAATTCGATCGTCCTCCCAAGAATCCGCCGCAATGGCCGAGCTCATATCTACGAGCACCGAGCAGATGACCACCTCGATACAGCAGATGGCGGACACTTGCCGAGATCTCACCAGTCAGGCAAACGAGCAAGCCGAGCTCGCCAGACAGGCTGCGAACGATGCCGGCAGGATACTCGGCATCTCCTCCAACTTGGCCGACGGCGCCAACGTGGCTGCCGAGCGTAGCTCCTCACTCAGCGAGACTGCACGCGAGCATGAGAAGCATCTGATCGCGGGAAGCGAGCAGCTGGCTGTTCTCGCCAGCGATCTCGAGTTGGGCGCCGCCGACGCCAAAACTCTCGCCGATCTCTCAAAGGAGATTCAACAGTTCGTGACTCAAGCACAGGCCATTGCGTCGCAGACAAATATGCTTGCGTTGAATGCCGCGATTGAGGCATCTCGGGCTGGGGGAGGCGAGGGACGGGGTTTCGAGGTGGTTGCCGACGAAGTAAGGAAACTCGCTACCCGGGCATCCAGGTCCGCAACTACGACAGCCGATGTGGTTGGCAGCGTTTTGGCGACAGTTCAGGAGACGCGGGATCGCCTGGCCCGCCTTGCGGCGGCAAGTTCAGACGTTCGTCAGATTGCCGAGTCTGCCGCCGCCGCATTGCAGGAGGTGGCGGGCGCCACTGCCGAGTCCAGTGCATGGAGCGATGAGATTTCGAGTGCCGCCGGAGACGTGAAGAAGCTCGTCGAGGAGATAACTCGCCGCCTGCAGACTATTGCGGCGGGGACAGAAGCTGTGGTCGCTGCGTCACGAGAGATTGCGACCGCGGCTCAGGGACAGACGGAGACAACAGAAAATATCGCTCGGTCGGCTACACTTCTCGCCGACGCGGCTCTACACCTCACCTCTGCTGTGGGATCGTTCCGCCTCAGCCCCGGAGACGACCGCAACTAGCCCCTGCAATAGGGCGTCGGTCTCGTCCACGGTATGGTCTCCCATGTGGCCAATGCGGAGTGTCTCTCGTTTGAGCTTTCCGTAGCCTGATCCGACGTAGAAGCCTCTGATTTCGAGTTCCTTCACCAAGCGCCTAGCGTTTGTTCCGCTGGGCACCTTGAGGCACGATACCGCGCTCGAGCGACGGTCCACTTCTGGAAGGAATCCAAAACCCATTCCGTTCCCCACCAGCTGCTCCCAGCGCTCCACACTCGAGCGAATGGCGCAGTGGCGATCCAATCGAACGGCAACTCCCCCGGCATCCTCAATTCGCAGTAGTTGCCGGTCCAACCCGAACAGCAGGGGTATGGCCGGGGTGTAGGTCGGTTGAAAAGCGTCCGCGGCTTCCTGAAACGCCACGAGATCGAGGCATGCTCCGCGCTCAGGAATGGACTTCGCGCGTTGGCACATCCGTTCCGACGCCGCAGCCAAGGCCATTCCTGGTGGAAGGGCAAGAGGGCCGTTGGAACCGGTGAAGACGAAATCGAGATTCCATGCATCGGTTTCGACCGGTGAAGCACCAACCGACGTGACGCCGTCCACAAGCAGGAGAATGTCGTCGTGCTCGCCCACAACCGCAGCTAGATCTTCGAGTGGTGCCAGCGCTCCGGTGGAGGTTTCCGAGTGTACGACCGTCACCGCGTCGACGGGCGAGCGCTTCAGTGCGTCCGCGAGCATATCGGGCTCTATTGTACGTCCCCACGGTACATTGAGCCGAACCACGTCTTTCCCAACCGACTCGGTGATAGCGGCAAAGCGCTCCCCGTAGGCACCCCCTACCAAACAGAGAGCACGTGCTTTAACACCGGACCTTACCGCCATTTCCATGAATGCCGTTGCGGTACAAGTTCCTAACAGCACATGCCGTTTGGTGCAGAACAGCTGTCGCAGTCTCGAATCGAGTCGCCTCAACAACTCGACCATCTCTTGGCCACGGTGCGGAATCATGGGCTTGTTCATCGCCTCCAAGACCGTTGGGTGAACCTCGCTGAGACCGGGCAGGAAAAACCGTCCGAATGCCGGAGCACTCATGTCTCCTCCCTCGATTCGAAGTCAAGCTTGCGGAGCCTCAGCCACCGAACGCCCAGTGCATCCCTAAGCGCCACAATGCCCCTGTTCCACATTCCATACTTGCTCGTGCCCTTCAATCTGGGGCGGTGAGACACTGGAGCTTCTATCACCCTACCTCCGGATCGTCTAATCAGAGTCGTTAAGAACCTGTGCATACCGTCAAAACACACAAGATCTCTCGCCGCTTCACTCCGGATGACCTTCAATGAACACCCCGTGTCGCGAACCCGATCCCCAGTGAGCCAGTTGCGTACAGCATTTGCCACACGGCTTTGAAAGAGCCGCCACGGCGAGTCGGCCCGGTTCACCCGATATCCCACTACCGCCACACAGTCCTGCCGTCGATCGAGGACTTCAAGCAGCTCAGGCACATCGGCCGGGTCGTTCTGACCGTCCGCATCCATCAACACGAGCGGATCACCACGCGCAGCTTTCATGCCTGCCAGGAACGCTGCGGTCTGACCCGCATGCCGTACGAGAGACAAGACCCGCAACGATTCATACTCCCCCAGGAGGCGCCGCAATTCTTCCAACGACCCGTCCGTCGAGGCATCATCGACCGCAATAACCTCCAGCGACTGATGGCCCAGCGCGGTTTCAACTTCCCCGAGGAGGGGTTCCAGATTCTCCCGTTCGTTGTGCACCGGAAGTACTACAGAAATCATAAAGACACTCGGCGACAGTCGGAGTGCGGGAACGTACTCCCGCGTGAGGGGTGAATCAAGTTGACAATCATCGCTGAACCTTGGTTAATTCGGGTCCGCTCAGCGGATTCGGATAAGTGTTGAAGGAGGTAATACCGTGTCAGATTCCCTGTCACGCCGAGACTTTTTGGGTGCCTCGTCGTGTTTCGCCGCAGGCAGCGTTTTCGCCGGCGAACGCGCAATTTTGGGCGCTCCTGCCGTTCATATACGTCCGCCGTCGCGTCCAATCGCCGTCGCATCTGCGAACGGCCTCCGCGCGGTTGAGCGAGCTGGCCAGTTGATGGCCGAGGGAGTCGATACGCTCGATGCGGCAATCGAGGGAGTGAAAATCCAGGAGCTCGACCCGGAGGATTCATCCGTCGGGTACGGCGGATTGCCGAATGAAGATGGCGTAGTACAGCTAGATGCATCGTGTATGCACGGACCGACTCGCAGGGCAGGTGCCGTGGGGGCGTTGGAGGGAATCAAGACGCCGAGTGTGGTAGCGAAGTATGTACTGCTGTATACCGATCACGTATTTCTCGTCGGTGAAGGCGCTAAGAGATTTGCTCTGGCGTACGGTTTCAAGGAAGAAAACCTCCTCACCGAGAGATCCCGCGAGCTATGGCTCCAATGGAGGGCAAACCGCAGCGCCACAGACGATTGGCTGAACGTGCCGGAATCCGAACAGATGATCCCGCGCTCGACAGGAACGATCAACTGCAACGTTGTAAACAGCAACGGAGACGTGTCTTCGGTCACGACCACAAGCGGACTCTCGTGGAAGATCCCGGGACGGTGCGGAGATTCACCCCTGATCGGTGCCGGCCAGTATACGGACAACGATGTCGGTGCCGCGGGTTCCACCGGAAGGGGTGAGTCGAACATCAAGGTGTGCGGCGCTTTTCTGACCGTGGAGTCCATGCGCCGCGGGTTGAAACCGGCGGACGCGGCGCTGGAGACGTTGCGGAGGGTAATTGCCACGTCGGAACCGCGGCTCCTCGACGATCGCGGCCGGCCGACATTCGGCTTGAGCTTTTACGCGGTCAACAAAGAGGGTGAATTCGGGGCGGCCACGATGACACCGGGCCGCTACGCCGCATTTGACGGAGAGACAGCATCTCTTTACGACACGGCATACCTGTTCGAGAGTTCTGAGTGAGACTTCTCCATCTCGTCGCACTGTTTTTGGTAGTCGGTTTTGGTCCCGTTGCGGGGCAGATCCCCGATCTGCCCACCTTGGGTAGGAACTGGACCGACCTCGGCTACCCAAAGCTCTTCTATACGCCGCGTGACGGGCTCACCGCGGGGATCTACTACGCACAAATACGACCACCCGGGTATCGCGATTGGTTTGACCCGCAGCCGTATAGGGCTTCGATCGCCGTAGATGGGCAGATAGCCACGTCCGGAAGCCACAAGCTTGGGTTCTACGCCCGCATGCCAAACATCCTACCGGGCTGGCGTTTCAGTCTCGTGGCCGAAACCAGGAGACGGGCGCGCCAGAACTACTTCGGGATCGGGAACCAAACCGAGCGCGACGGAGCCAATGTTACCGATGCGCGACCCGATTTTTACAACGCTGATTACCGAAGCATGCTTCTGAGAGGCGAGGTCCAGCGCCGTTTGGTGTCGCACTTACGTGTCTTGTGGGGAATCCATGTTGAGCGTTGGCAGTTCGACACCATTCCCGGAACCACACTGCTCGGCGTTCAAACGAATGCCGGTCTGGATCTCGCTTTGGGGCAGCGGACAACGGACGTAAGCGCGCGGTTCGGCTTGGTCTTCGACACCAGGAACGACGAGATCGCGCCGATGCACGGGGTCCTCTTGGAGGCAATATTCGGGGTTGCCGACTCGACTGTTGCAGGTGCTCTGAGTTACACCCGCACGACGCTGTCTGCGTCCGGGTTCTGGTCGCCGAGCGAGCAGGTAACGCTAGCCGGTCGAGTGCTGGCACAGGTGGTGACCGGGTCACCGGCAGCGGGCAGCTACATGCTCGTGGAGGCCAGCGATAAGCCGTTCGAGGGGTATGGAGGACGAGACTCAAACCGCGGACTGGCCCGCCTGCGGTACCTGGGTGAAGACATGCTCTTCGCCAATCTGGAGACTCGATATCAGGTGGTCGGCGAGCGTCATGTCGTGGCTGCCAGTTTAGTCGGGTTCATCGATGTCGGGCGAGTCTTCCTACCGGGAGAAGACGATTTCCACCTGACTCTCGATGGCATGCATGTCGGTGTGGGCGGTGGGCCGGCGTTGTCGTTCGGACGCGTGGCAGTGCTCGGCACCACGTTCGCCGTTGGTCCGGACGGACTAACAATTCACGTCATGACGGATTGGGCGTTTTGACGGAGGGCGGTAGGGCGG
This sequence comes from uncultured Gemmatimonadaceae bacterium, assembly GCA_964436395.1. Lineage (GTDB taxonomy): Bacteria > Gemmatimonadota > Gemmatimonadetes > Gemmatimonadales > GWC2-71-9 > JBDGYW01. Next base: position 16,117 of record CAYTDU010000005.1, read on the forward strand.
TACCCGCCTACCAATCCCAACTACCCGGCGGTACGGCGGTAGGTGTTTCAACCCACTCACTCGCGAAGTATTGCTTCGCCACTCACAATATGTCGAGCATCTCCCGCAGCGTCGACTCGCCCTTGTCCTTAGCGTACCAACGCCGGACGAGCGGGTAACGTTCCTCCTTCGACAAAGTGTCTTTGTTCTCCATCACCCATCGTTGGAGCTCATTTGGTCTTGGACCCCAATGGCCGAGCTCATTGAACTGGGAATCGAGGAGGATCGCAATGGGAATTGAGCGTGTACCGTTTGTTAGATACCGGTCCATTACGTCAGGATTCTCATCTCGTTTGAGGATCCTGACGTCAACGTTTTCTGCTGCAGCTCCCAGTTTCGCCAGAACGGGCACCGAGTTGGCTGCGTCGCCACACCAGTCTTCTGCCAAAATCAGGATTCGGAGGTCAGTGCCGAGTTCGTGGAGCTCTTCTCTTGCCCAGCCCGGAATGGAGACGGTTCGATAAACCCCTTCCCATAGGCCGACGTTCTGTTCCGCATCTTCGACAAATCGCTCGAACGTAAGTGCGGCATTCCACTTGTCTCCAAAAACAAACGCTGGATCTGCTGCCAAGTGACCTCCAAGTTCACGTGGTATCCCTCTCTGAGGACGGAGAATATCGCGTAGATCGCGATGTGGTGCAACGCTGGCAACTTGGCATCGAATGTTGAACCGTGTACCCTTGTGAGTGGCGACTCACCCAAGTGGTAGCACTCAGGTGCCTAGCAAGCGCAAACGAGATCCCAAAAGCACTAGGGAGCGACTCGTGCGGGCAGCGCTGGAGCTCTTCACGACCGAGGGATACCACTCCAGCACGACTCCCCTCATTGCTTCGAGAGCGGGCATAGCCGAAGGAACCATCTATCGGCACTTCGAAAGCAAGGAACATCTGCTAAACGAGATTTACAGGGCAGCGGTTCGCTTGCTGGCCGGACCGGTGACTGACTCGGCCAGGTACAGGAACTGCAAAGAACGCCTGCAACACATTGCGACTGTCTGGCAAGAGATCGCTACTGCAAACCCACCATTGATAAAGCTGATATTCTCGTGGGACATGGCAGGCTTGCTCCATTCTCGCAGTAAAGCCGCATTCGACAACCTGATGCTAGACCTCGAGGCAGTCATCGCTGATGGAAAGTCGGCCGGCGAGGTGCGGGTGGGCTCGGCCCGCATATGGGCGGACGTCTGGCTGAAGCTGGCAGTGCTCGCTCTAGAACGAGTGGCCAGCGGCGAGTGGCCGCCTGATCACCCAGGCCCACAACAAGTATTGGATAGCGCCTGGACGGCGATCTCCGCAGCTACCCAGTAAATGTCCTCCAGAAGATCGCAATCAGGATCGCGACAACGGCAACAGGTGCTGTGACGGCCACGTTGAATACCCAAATTCGCCTAAGCCAAAAGTTCTCACATCCGTTGGCGATCTCGGCTAGAACATTCTTGAACTTCCAGACATATGCCACGAACAGGCACATGAACAGCCCACCGATCGCAAGCGAAATGTTACCGAACACCAGATCCATCTTGCCGAGGAAATCGATTTTGGTGAACAGATCCATACCACCGGCCGAGAGAGCCGAAGGAATTCCAAACAGTAGCGCTAGAGCCCCTAGCCCGTAAGAAGCCTTGCTACGGCTCCAACCCCGCTCGTCAACTAGGTACGCCGTTGGGACCTCGAGCATTGAGATGGTGGACGTCAGAGCGGCGATTAGAAGGAGCGTGAAGAAGCCGACCCCGAATAAGTAGCCGCCCGGCATTTGCGAGATGATTATCGGAAAGACCTGGAACATCAGCCCTGTGTCGACTTCAAACTGCTGCGTGAAGGTTTCCGATGTCAGGTGCAAAGTATCGAACAAGGTCGGGAAGATTATGATACCGGCAAGAATGGCTACAAGGGTTGTCGAAAAGCAGACCCACCCAGCGGATGATACGAGATTATCCTTCCGATCCAAGTAACTCCCGTACGTCATCATCGTTCCCATCCCGAGGCTCAGAGAAAAAAAGGCCTGTCCGACAGCATAGAAGACCACACTCGGAGTGAGGCCAGCAAGATCAGGTTTCAGGTAGAAGATCAAACCATTCTTGGCTTCAGGCAGCATCAAGGCACGTATTGCCATTACGATTGTCAGTACAAACAGCACCGGCATGAGGATCTTGGACCAGCGTTCGATGCCGCCCTTCACCCCTTTGGAGATGACGAACGAGGTAACTGCAATCGCAACGACCAAACAGGTCAGGACTGCGGCCGGATTGGCCACGAAACTGCCAAACAGAGCGGCCGACTCATCCCACGAGATTTGGCTGGGGAAGGCGCCGACCAGCGTCTTATAGAAGTACCCCGTTGACCAGCCTGCTATTACCCCGTAAAAGGAAAGGATCGCCACTCCACTGATGACACCTAGGTAGCCCACTAGCTTCCATGGAGAGCCGGGTCTTATGTGCTGGAACGCTCCAACGGGGTTCTTTTGAGCGTGCCGTCCTATCGTCAACTCAACCAGCATTACCGTGAAACCAATGAAGAACACCGCGATGATGTAGGTGAACACAAAGACAGCACCACCGTTCCGTCCCGTGTAGAGTGGAAAACGCCAAAGGCTACCGAGTCCGATGGCCGACCCTGACGCGGCGAAGATGAAGGCGAGTTTTGATCCCCAGTTTCCTCGCTGACTTCCAGATCCTTCCATTCTCAACTCCCTCCAGACATAAGCGCACGAACGTCGGGAACGTCGGCCAATTCAATGGACCAACGAGTCATCCAACTCACTGTGTTTTGTCTGCTCGAAATGCAATAGAGGCGAGCCTACTGCAAGAAGCTATGTAGGTGGCCGGCGTTGGGGCCTTCATACGCGTTGATGAGGGCCCGCCCGAACTCCAGCGCCGTCGGAAAACGATCGCCTGGCTCAGTAGCCATAGACCGCATCAAAACGGCTTCGAGTTTCTTTGGAAATTCTGATCTGAACTTTCGAAGCGGAGTCGGTTTGCCGCGCAGGCGTGCGATCATCATCTCCTGTGGCGACCGACCCTCGAAGGGAAGCCTAGCGGTGAACATCTCGAACGCCACGATCCCCAGCGCATAGACGTCACTGCGCGCGTCGATGCTCTTCCCGCGTATCTGCTCGGGGCTCATGAATTCGGGTGTACCGAGTATGATCCCCGTTGCGGTGAGTTTCGCCATACTCGGATCCGCCTGGCGTTGTTTCGCCAACCCAAAGTCCATGATCACAGCGGTGTCAGACCCATCCTTTTCCCGGACGAGCATGATGTTTTCCGGTTTCAGATCTCGGTGGATGATATTCTGCCGATGGGCGTAGTGTAATCCTGCGCAGCACTGGATCATGTATGGCAAGCCCTCATCGGGCGTCATCTGCCCTGCTCTCCCTTCTCTGTCGGAAAGCAGCTCGCCACGAAGGTATGGCATCACCAGGTATATGAGTCCGTCTTCCGTTTCGCCGAGGCGCATAATGCGACAGACGTTCGGGTGTTTGAGCCTCATCGCGAGCCCCGCCTCCCGACGCAGCCGCTGAATGGAGTTGGAATCGCGACTGAGCTTGGGGCTGAGCACCTTTATGGCAAGCTGCTTGCCCGTATGCACATCAGTGGCCTCGTAGACGAAAGACATCCCCCCTTCGCCGAGCCGTCCATTCACTCGGTAACGGTTGTCCAAGACCTCATCAACGAGATTCGCCGCACGATCGAGTGACGCTCCCGACTTGGGAATGATCTTGCGTGCCACGGTCTTGGAACCATCCATCGCGTTGCCGGCCGAAGCAGCAGGTACATCCTGCCCTTCCATATCCACGAGCGGGCTTCCGTCCTTTGGACAGAACCGCGCATCGGCCGAATACACCGTCTTGCACCTGGGACAACGTCTACTCATGGCCTCACTCGATTTCGCCCATCATTCTTCGCACGATATAGCGCTTCGTCGGCCTTTGCAATCAGTGATTCAGGTTCGGTTAGACCACCCTCGACACTCGCCGACGCCACACCGATAGAGACAGTAATCCTAAGCGGATCGCCAGCTTCCGCAAAATCGTGTTCCTCCACACGTTTTCTGAGACGCTCGGCGAATGTCACCGCGCCTTCCAGATCCGTATCTGGAAGCAATATCACGAACTCCTCTCCACCATATCGGGCTGCCAAGTCGACCGACCGCACTTCATCCCTCAGAATGTCTCCGAGCTGACGCAATACGTTGTCCCCAACAATGTGACCGTGGCTATCATTCACGTCCTTGAAGCGGTCGAGGTCGATCATCATCACACTCAGCTTCACTCTGTAGCGCCTGACACGACCGAACTCGCGTTCCAATCGCTCGGTGAAGGCGCGTCGATTCATACACCCGGTCAGTGCGTCTACAGTCGCGAGCCAGCGGTACTTTTCTTTGTCAGATTGAACTGTCTCGAGTTGGTACGCCTTCTCGATCGCATTGACCGCTGTCTTGATGACCTCCTCAGCAAACGAAACATCCGCCTCGGTCAAGGTGACACCGTCTGACATGGTGCGGAGAAAGAACACACCCGATTCCGCTCCACGGAGGGCAAATGGAATTGCGATCACCGACTTCGTTGCCACGTTGATTCCGTCCCTCTTCCAACGTTCTCTGACCTCCGTGTAGAGAGGATCGACCTGGACATCGGTAATCAGCACAGGTTTGTTGGTGGAAAGAGCGCGGCGTATCTCCGGATACCCGTCGAGCTGGATCTCCAGATTACGCAGCATCGGATTGTCAGACGCCACCATGATCAACCCGACCTTGCCGTCCTTTTGCGGAATCACCAAAGAGCACTTAGCAATGTTCAGAACGTGCGCAACGCGCTGAGCGAGAATGTGGTAGATCTCCTCCGAGTTCAAGGCGTCGGTGACCTCGTGAAGGATGTCAACCATCTCTGCCCTGATCGCCGCTTCCTCGGCGCGGGCTTTGGCCTCAGCCGCTTTCTCCTGCGCCTCCCTGCGAGCGTCCCGGAGAGCGCGTCCCGTTCTCAGATGGGCCTCAACGCGCGCGAGGAGCTCCTTTACGCGGAAGGGCTTGGAGATGAAATCCGACGCGCCCAACCCCAACGCCTTGACGGTACCGTCTTCGGGTGACATTGAAGAGATCATCAGCACCGGCAGGTCGCGCCAACGATCGTCGGCCTTGATCATCTCCAGGAGCTGAAGGCCATCCACCTTCGGCATCATGATGTCGAGCATCAAGAGATCCGGGCGTTCCTCGACCATGCGGGTCAGGAGTTCGGCGCTCTCAGAAACCGGTATGACCTCATGACCCTTGTCATTGAGGATCCAGGCGATGGTCTTTAGCAGACCTTCGTCATCGTCGACAACCAGGATTCTGGCTCGCTCAGCTGTCGTCATATGCGACCTAGGCTATGTAATTCGCCAAATCCTTCAGAACCTTCTCGTCGGCATTGCCTCCGCTGACGATCAATACGGTCGGCCCGATGGGTTTAATGGCACCGGTGCGGATCGCGGCCGTTGTAACGGCACCTGAAGGTTCCGCCATCACTCCCAATTCGCCTCGCAGCCACAGGGTGGCCTCAGCAATCGCGGTTTCCGACACAGTGACCGCGTCGGCGCGTCCGAACAGATGGTTGAAGGTAATGGTCCCGACGGAAAGAGGAAGCAGCCCGTCTGCGATACTATGCGTCTCATCCAACCGCACAGGTCGACCCGCTTCGACTGCGGCCCCATAAGCGGCTGCACCTTCCGGCTCAACACCGGTGAGCTTTGCCTCGGGACGCAGAGCTGACAAGGCAGTCGTCACACCTGCACCAAGGCCACCACCTCCCACCGGAAACAACACGTGGCCCACCTCGGGCAACTGCTCGAGGATCTCCAATCCCGCAGTGCCCTGGCCAGCAATGATGTCGGGATGATCGAATGGAGGGATGATTGTGAATCCCTCAGCCTCGGCGATCTCGACACCTCTCGTATATCTGTCTTCAGATGTTGTGCCTGCGAAGACAACTTCACCGCCCCAGCGCTTAACACCATCGACCTTAGTGGCCGGCGCAGTCTCCGGCATCACAACAACCGCCCGGATGCCCATGCGCTGAGCAGCAAAGGCCAGCGCCTGACCGTGATTGCCACTGGAGTAAGTGAGCACACCGGTGCTCCGTTTGGCCGGAGACAATCGCCGGACGGCAGTCAGTGCACCGCGCATCTTGAAAGCGCCGGTGGCGTGTTCGTTTTCGAGTTTGAGATAGACAGGATAACCTGCTATTGCCTCTAGACCCGCTGCCGGCACCAAGGGTGTGGCCGGAGCGACACCGATGAGACCATCGGCTGCCTCTCGAATGTCCTCGATAGTTACCAAACCGTCAGCCGAGTGAATTATTCCTGGCCCTCGACCGGAGCAGCAGCGCTCTCTTCGTCGTCTGTATCCACTTCAGCCTCTTCGTCTTCCTTCACGACCCTCGCCACGTCCTTCACGACATCGCCGGGGTCGAGATTCATCACCTTGACGCCCTGAGTGTTGCGTCCGATCACACGGATGCCATCGACCGGAACTCTAATGATAACGCCGTTTCCAGTCACCATCATGAGTTCGTCATCAGGCTGCACTTCTTTGAGTGCAACGATGTGGCCGGTTCTCTCGGTGCACCTGAGCGTAATGATGCCTTTGCCGCCACGCCTTTGCACCCGGTAGTCTGCCAGCTCGGAGCGTTTGCCCAATCCCTTTTCGCTCACGACGAGAAGCGTAGCATCGCGCCGGACTACAACCATCTCGATTACTCGGTCATCGCCTTGAAGCTGGATTCCCCTGACACCGGCAGTAGCGCGACCCATCTCACGAGCATCCTTCTCCGAGAACCGTATGCTCATGCCTTTGGACGTAGCCAAAACGATGTCGTTACTGCCGTCGGTGAGCCGAACGTCAATGAGCTCGTCACTTGCCTCAATGTTAATGGCATTGATTCCACCGGCACGAGGATGGCCGTAAGCCGAGAGCTTGGTCTTTTTGATAGTTCCACCGGCGGTGGCGAACATCAGGTACTGCGTGTCGCTGAATTCACGCACATTCACGAACGCTGCTATGTGCTCGCCCGACTGGATCTCAATCAAGTTGATGATCGGTTTACCTCGCGCCGCCCGCCCCCCCTGGGGGATGTCGTACACCTTGAGCCAGTACACCCTGCCCGTCTGCGTGAAGAAGAGAACGTAGTCGTGCGTTGATGCCACGAAGAGGTGCTCGACCCAATCGTCTTCCTTCGTGCCCATGCCGTTCAAGCCTCGACCGCCACGTCTCTGCCTGCGGTACGTGCTGACGGGAATGCGTTTGATGTACCCGGTGTGGGAAATCGTGATCACCATGTCTTCCTCTGCGATCAGATCTTCCACCGAAAATTCACCTTCGTCAGCTACGATTTCGGAACGCCGAGGATCGCCGAAGCGCTTGACCATGTCGTCCAACTCCGACTTCAGAATCTCGAAGCGCCGTTCTTTTGAGGCCAGAATGCTTTTGAGTTCTTTGATTTCCGCTCGCACCTCTGCGAGTTCGGCCTCGAGCTTTTCGATCTCGAGCGAAGTCAACCTCGCGAGACGCATGTTGAGGATCGCCTCGCTCTGCTTCTCGGACAGATTGAATTTCGCTCTGAGCGCCGCGTCAGCTGCCCCGACATCCGTCGAACCACGGATGATTTTGATGACCTCGTCGATGTTGTCGACTGCAATCTTGAGGCCCTCGAGGATGTGTTCTCGAGCCAACGCCTTGTCCAGATCAAACTGCGTGCGCCGCGTGATGATCTCGTGCCGATGCTCTACGAAGTTCTGCAGTATCTCTTTGAGATTCAGCACCTTCGGCACCCCGTCTACCAACGCCAGCATTATCGCGCCGAATGTGGTTTGCATCTGCGTGCGTTTGTAGAGCTGGTTCAGCACGACCTTTGGGTTCGAGTCACGCTTCAGCTCGACCACTATTCGCATGCCGTCACGATCAGACTCATCGCGCAAAGCTGAGACGTCGGTGATCCTTTTGGTGCGGACACCCTCGGCAATCTGTTCGATTAGGCGCGCCTTGTTCACCTGGAACGGGATCTCTGTGACGACTATTTGCGCTTTGCCCGACGACTCCTTCTCCTCGACCTGCACTCGCGCCCGCATCACAATCCGGCCGCGGCCGGTCTCGTAACAATCGACTATCCCCTGGCGTCCGTATATGTAGCCGCCGGTTGGAAAGTCCGGACCACGGACGTGTGTGCGGAGTTCGCTGATCTCGCAATCTGGATTGTCGATCAGGCATTTGAGCGCTCCGGCCACTTCGGAGATGTTGTGCGGAGGTATGTTTGTGGCCATACCGACGGCGATGCCCGACGAGCCGTTCACCAACAGATTCGGGAGCTTCGAGGGGAGAACAGTCGGCTCTTCGAGTCGGTCGTCAAAGTTGGGTGTGTAGTCGACGGTGTTCTTGTCGATGTCCTCCAGCATCGCCACGGCTGCGCGGGTGAGCCGCGCTTCCGTATATCGGTACGCGGCAGCACTGTCACCGTCCACCGAGCCGAAGTTCCCCTGTCCGTCTACGAGCGGGTAGCGAAGTGAGAAGTCCTGAACCATGCGGACTAGTGAGTCGTAGACCGCGGAGTCGCCGTGAGGGTGGTACTTGCCCAGTACGTCTCCTACGACTGTCGCGCTCTTTTTATACCCGCGCCCGGGCTGCAGGCCCAGCTCATTCATGGCATAGAGAATGCGGCGGTGCACCGGCTTGAGACCGTCTCGCACATCGGGCAGTGCCCGCTGCACGATCACACTCATGGAGTAGTCGATGAATGATTCTTTTAGTTCGTCTTCAATGAGGCGGGTGAGGATACGTTCGCGGTTGTTGGGGCCTGTCATTTCCATCCTATTCACATACGAGAAAAGGGGCCGCAGGGACCCCTTCTGAGGTCTATCAAATATACCCTTTTGAGGGCGCTATTTCAACTTTGAATTGGCGGCGTAAACTGTTGAAATAGACTGACTTAGGGGCGGGAGTGGGGGGGCGGGGAGCGGGGAGCGGGGAGCGGGAGGAGATATGATGCTCAATTCTTGCCGTCGATGCCTCTCATCCCGCATATCCCGCCGTTGAGAGTATTGGAGAAACGCTCGGTGCCGTCAGCTTCCAGGCGAGCCTGCTTCCCGATTTTGCACCACCTTTTTCAGGTAGATGTGAATGACGCCGTTGGCGGCATCTTCGCCGTATTCCGCGGTCGCTGTCTCCCCCTTCACGACTTCGACGCGGTCAATGCCATCTCTGGAAAGGGTATCTAGAATAACGTGGATTGCCTCGTATACTCTCACACCATCGATGTACAAAATCGGTTCTGCTTCTTCACCTCCGTCACCATCGGCGACAATTGTGATCGTGCCTGGTGGCGATTCGTCGGATGCCGTTTGATGCATGCCTGGCGTAGCGTCTGCATTTTTTTGAAGTGGCAGTGGCATATCGCAAGCCAGGAAGATAAAAGCGAGTGCTGCAGCGGCAGCAACGGCTGCCTGAGCAAGACGCTTGCGAGGTCTGCTTGTCATGAGCTGAATCCTCCGGAAGAGTGACGAGCGATTGCGAGAGAAAGCCAGTGCGGCAATAGGAGCTGTGCCGAGTTTCGTTCCCACGTCCAACAACAGCCTACTGTAGGACCGCAGGCTAGCGCCGTTCCTAAGCAGGCGCCTATCACAATCTGCCTCGACAGCAAGCCGTAGCCGGGCCGAGTACCACCAGAGAACGAAATTCCATGGAAACAGCAACACGATCAGGCGGCTTCGAGAGCCGGCTGATCCCGACACCACGCCGTTTTTCCTAGACAGACTGCGTGATCTGCCCTGTTTCCTCACCGTCGATATCGGCATCTTTCGGAATCAATCGACACCGCAATCGACACCGCCAGGCTCTCTTGTCAATGAGTCATGTGCAGCGGTTCTTGCATGGAATGCTCATCCGAAACATCCGGTTGACTCGAGCTAGTCCAGAATAAGATGACGCCACAAGCCGACCCGGTCCGATTGAACCGTGCAGGCATCTGTGCTGCACCACTGTAGACCTCAATGGCATCCACGTCGCCCACCGGAAGGAGCAGGTCTATGTCCGTATCGCTCCCGTTACCGATGTAAATACCGTCCACGAAAAACAACATGGAACACGCGCCACCCAGCCCACCGGTCGGGCGGCTACTCTCAACAATGTATCTACGGTAGTCTCTATTTCGCCCTCTTCCCGACGCTGTGTTGGGTCGCACCTTCACGGAATGCATCCTCCGGAGCACGTCTGTCACTGCCCTTGGATGCCACTCTTCAAATTCATCGCGAGTCAAGAAGTTTCCGAACCCGTCGGCCCTTCGTTGTTGGAAACCGCGCAGCATTGGTGTGGGAATGTCACCTGTCACGACTACCTTTGGCAGGAGAACGGCTATGGGCCCCGCAGAAATAAGCACTTCGACTTCCAGAAATCCTATGCCGGGTTCCACGACAAACTCACCGGTTGCCGCTGGTGCATGCCCGAGTCGGATCACACGGAGCGAATATGAACCCGGTTGGACTCGGTGTGCGAAACTCCCATCGGAGCCAAGAGCCCCTTC
>CAYTDU010000006.1:0-26230 GCA_964436395.1 uncultured Gemmatimonadaceae bacterium
CCAATACTCAGCTCCGAGTGTGGCCACGTCACTCTGAAGTGGAGGTATGCTGTCACCAGCGATTCGCCATATGTGACTGACCGCCAGACCCGGACCTACCGTGAGGCCCGCCGGTGAAAGAGCTTGAACGTACTGATACGATCGTCCCAGTGCGGCCGAAAAGCTGAGGTCCACGGTTGCGGAGTACCGGACGGACACCTGAGGGGCGATGTTAAACATGCCGCCCTCCAAACGAGAAGTAGTTCCGTCCAGACGTACCCCCCCCTGCACGGTGATTTTTCTCGTCGGTTTCAGTCGCGCTTCACCCCAGCCAGATACCACCACAAGCTTCTCGTCCACGATCAGCGGGCCGACGTGCATCTGGAATGGATGGGGCGACTGCGGCGCACCGTCGTACCTCGATCGGTTTACGGTGAACTGATAGCCAGCGCGCCACCCAGCTTCGTCTTCCTCGGGTACTGCGGACCCGAACTCACCCCTTGCAGCGAAATAGTCGATACGGCCGTCGGAGTTCCTCTGGGTGGGTTGTTCCCAGTTGTAGAGTGAGACGTTTGGCCTGTCTTCTGTTTGGTCGATTTTTAGGAAGAAATGACTCCAAGCAAATGTGTGTCGCGAATATGCACCTCGAAGTGGTATGTCCAACGTCGCACGGGCAGCCGCGTTCCCCCAAGAGAAATCGTTGTACGCCGGCCCGCCTCGCTCCAGGGAATCGGTGATCCAGTCGCGTTCCCAGATCGCACTAACCTCGATGTGCTTGTCACCTCCGAGTCCGACGTCAATTCGGGCGACGGCGTCAGCGTACTGGTCTGGTAAGGCGAAGCTCCTGCCTCCCGCATCATCCTGTTGGGGCCACAATTCTCTTTGACTCGTTATGAAGTCTATGCCCGACCTGCGCACACCCGCGAGTACGCCTACCCTTCCGTCGAAGTAGCGGCGCTCGAGAGTCAATCCTCCTCCGACGAGTGTAAGATCACCGTAACCGCGGAGGTCTCCGGTCCCGCCCGCCGGTCGCGAGGTCATGTTTACTACTCCGGCCGCACCTTCGCCGATGGAGAGTGGGCGCACGCCCGGGTGAAACAGCACCGACCCTAGTGCGTTCTCGTTGATTGCAGCGGTCACTCCTCCTGCGTGGAGAGGGTTGAACAGAGGCATGCCGTCGAAGTACACGCGGGTCTGCCCCCAACTGGCTCCACGGATCCACACCTCTGAAGTCCAATCGTCCCGCGTCGTGACACCCGGCAGGCGCTGTAGCGCCCGAAACGGATCGGCGGTGCCTAGTGTGACCGATTCGATTACGTCGATATGCGTGAGTGCTCGGACGTCGCTGCTCAGAAATGCACGCTGTCGCCAACGTTCCACGTCGATGCGTCTTCGGCCGACCTCGTCGAGTGCTGCAGCGCGACCAAACAGATCGAGCGATGTTGCACGCACTTCCAGTTGTTCCAGATGGACTGGGGTTACTTCGAGGATTGCCGATACGTTCACCACGTTCGCGTGTCGCAGCTCCACGTCAACCGTGGCTGGTCGATAGCCGATTCGCCTGATCTCCAACCGATAGTGTGCCGGCACCACTTCGGGAAAACGGTACCCGCCGTCGGCTCGAGTCACGGTGGTGCGCGAATGTCCCACCGCTTGTGCCGGCCCATTGCCGTCAGTTCCTGAATATGTCAGAAGCCTGAGGGTGACGATTGCCTGTGGAAGGGGCTCGGAACCGTCAGAGGTGAGCACATACCCTGCAATGGCACCAACTTCAAATTGCTCCGAGTAGGCCTCTTGGCCGGCAGCGCTAGCCGCGAAGAAACAAACGAAGATGGTCATCATCTCCATTGTTCGAACAAAACGATGTGCGGCTGTTGGCGTCGTGGGCATCTACTCTAAGCTTCCTCCAGTAGAAACGACCGCGCCCCAAGAATTCTGACAGTCGGCCAAATCTGGCTCGAGGCTCTCTTGGGATTGTACCTCTCACCTCAGTCAGAGGTCCAGCAAGACCTTGCTTTGCCGTGTCAGAAACTCGTCCGAGAGATCGTTCCGACTACGCGGGCCAAGTGCCGGCATGTAGGATCACCACGAGAGGAGTCGGTAAGATGTTTCAACGAGCGACAATCACGTTGGCGATATATCTGGCGCTATGCCTTGCTCCAACAAACGCGCAGCAGGTTAACACTCACCGGGGTTTTTGGCTCAGCTTTGGAGCAGGCGGTGGGTGGATGGGAGACGAACGAAGTGCGACAACCTACTTCCGAATGGGTGGTACGCCGAACGAGTGGGTGCATTTCGGTGGCCAGGTGTTGCACTGGTGGCAGCACGAGGACGCCGAGCATACCAGCGTATCGGCAGTGTTCTCGGTTTATCCTTTGCTCGGAGCAAGAGGGGGGTTGGGGCTTTTCAACGAGTTTTTCTTGAAGACCGGCTTCGGCATTTCAGCCGCGGATTGTTATGAACATGATGTCTCGGGGCTGGGGCTCAACTTCGGCACCGGAATCGATCTGCAAATTGGAGGGAATTTCTTTGTAACACCGAACATCGACTATCTGGTCGATTTTTACTCGCAATCGACATATACGTCCCTGCTGTTTTCCTTGGGGCTGTCATGGCATTGAGTCAGGAGGTGGAGAAACCGGCGGTGCAGGAGCTGCAGGAATCGGCTGTCAGAAACCGGCGGCGCGAATCGTTCAACGAGTGTGGTGAAAGGGCAAGCGTCGGCCACACGAGGCTTTCGCCCGGCCAGCGGGAGGATGAGATTGTACGCAGTGGATCTAAACGCGCTATATCTCGAGCACAACGAAGCTCTGACCCGTTATCTCACGCGCCTCACGGGAGATCGGGACGGCGCTGCCGACGCAGCCCAGGAGGCGTACTCGAGACTGTTGAGCCACCCTCCGGCTCGCGACGACAACCTGAGGGCATGGTTGTTCACCGTCGCCACGAACGTAGTGCGCGATGGGTGGAAGAAGCAGCAAACCGCATTGCGGCTCGTGCAGAATCAGGATGGCGTGCCGTCACCGGCGACGCCAGCCGATCCGCATGACAACGTAGAACGGCTTGAGCGTCTACAGGCGGTTCGAGAGGTGCTCGACCGATTGTCTGCAAGAGACAAGACGGTGTTACTGATGAGAGAAGAAGGATTTTCGCACAAGGAGATTGCGGCAGCCATCGATACGACGACCAAGTCGGTGGGTACAATGATCGCGCGAGCGCTGCGCAAATTCGCGAAGGAACTCGAGGCAGCGGGGACTTTGACATGACCGGTTCAAAGATCGGACGCGAACCCCATATCGACGAAGGCGATCTGATCAGATTGCTCGACGGCGAGTGCTCTTCAGAGGAAAGCCAACGGTTCGGTGCTCACATTGATGCCTGCCCCGAGTGCAGGAGCAATGCCGAGTCGCTGAGAAAGGCCTCGGAGTTGTTCTCGAATTCTCTGCTCGAACTCGATTCGGATGCTCCCGCCACGCCGAAACGGGAACTCACGTTCGGCAAGCGAATCAAACGCGATCGCGCATGGCTCAGTGTCGTGTCGCCACGTGTGCTGCGAGCCGCGGCGGCGTTAGCTCTAATGGTTCTAGTATTTACGGCGACGCCGGCCCGTGCGTGGCTGGTGCAGGGTTGGCGCTCTTTGAAGTCGCTCGTAGTGTCCGACCCGGTCTACCAACCAGAAGCGTCCGACGTGCCCGAAGACCCCCCCCTGGATATGTCTTCGGTATTGCGGTTCACGCCGCGTGGAGCCGAGTTCCGGCTAGAGTTCACCGAATATCAGACGCGGGGACTACTAACTCTCCTGATAGACTCCACCACGTATGCCTCCGCCGGTACTATCGGGCAAGATGTGGGCGAGGAGATGATCCTCCTACCGAACGGATTGCGGGTGCGCAACTCGAGCAGCTCTTTGACAAGCTACGAAGTAAACTTACCGCTGACGCTCTCATTGGTTGAGGTGAGCGTGGCGGGGAACACGATACTCAGACTCGACGTTCAGTCTCAGCCGACTCCTCTAAGTCGAGAACTGAGCCTGACCGCAGGCAACCGCAACTGAATTCTGTTTCGTCCGGCGTGGACCAAATCTGATCCGTGGTTGTGTCAGGGTAGCGTAGCCCTTCTGCTCGCCGCAAGCACGCGCTGCCACACCGACGTCTTGAGTGAATCAAGGCGTCGCGAGGCTGCCGGAGAATTGCGCAAAGAGCTGAACAGCGATGTGTTCAGAATCCGTGCCCAAACCCCCACCGGTGAGACGTCAAATGCGCGCTCCAACCAAACGAACGCACTGTCGGTGTCGCCTTTCCAAGCGTAGTATTTCGCCAAGTCTGAGAGGTAGGGGACCTTGGTGTATTTAGCGTCGTCGGGAAGGTTGCCGTCCAGCAGAGCAACGACGGAATCTACGATTGCCTCTGCTTCCGTTTCGCGGCCGAGTTCGTGGAGGCAGGTGGCTCTCACGACATCATGCAATCCAAACTCGACATCGAGACATTGATCCAAGCGCCCGGCGAGCAACAGGGCATGACCCTCGAGGGCCCGCGACACGGTTATCTCCGGTTCTAGTTCGTGTACTCGGTGCGCTTCGCGGACTGCTATGCTGTACCCGTTCAATTCGATCGCCACGATTGCCAGCGCGAGGTGTCTTGCGGGCGAGTAGGGATTGAGAGAAACGCCGCGTTCGGCAGACGCCATCGCCTCCACAGTTCTCCCTTCTTGGACCAAGATGGCAGCATACCAGCTTGGCTGCTCTGGTGCGTTGGGCTGCAATTGCAAGGCCTGCCGAAAATCAGCTGCGGCCTGATCTGTGGGGCCCAGAGAGCGACTTGCCAGGAGGCCGCGCGCGGCGTATCCGGCTGCGAGTTCCGGGTCTAGTTCAGTCGCTCGGTTGGCGGCGGCGAGCGCCTTCCCCGCTGTCTCGTATCCGCCCAGGCCAATGTCATACCGGTATATCAATGTCAGTGTGTAGGCGGTTGACAGTGATGCGAACGCGGGTGCGTATTCGGGATCGAGAGCGATAGCTTCCCGAAAATACTCGATAGCTCGGCTGACGCCTGCATGCGTTCGCATGGCGAGAGACTCGGTGCCCAACAAATACGCTTCGTACCCAGGACCGTGCCGCATTTCTGGTTCGCCGGCCGACAGGTCGAAACCATCTGCGGTAGCAACGATTCCCTCTACCAACCGTGATACCGCAGCTTGTTCGAATCCTCGATCGTCAGAGTTTTCTAGGTCCCACCGTTCCGTCCAAACCGAGTTGTTTGATGTTGCATCAACCAGCTCTGCCCCGAGCCGGATTCGGTCACCCGCTTGGCGAAGCGAGCTGGTCAGGATCAGACGGACGTCGAGCGAGTCACCAAGTTGTGTCGGGCTGAGGCTGGCATCGGAAAGGGCTCTGACCGATTGCAGCGACGTTACCTTCAGTTCTCGGATCCTGCTCAATTCGTGAATGACATCGTATGTGACCGCGTCGGCAACTAGGTCGAACGCTGTGTCTCCGGTGAGGTTCACCACCGGCAGGATAGCAACAGAGTCGAGAAACCCTCCTGGCGCGACCGGGACGACCTCGTCGTCATTGGGCAGGAATTGCCAGAGCACTACGAGCAGGAGAAACGCTCCCACGGTCATTGCGAACGGCACGCGACTCGCCCTCGCGAGTTGTGACGTTACGGCATGGATCGTGGTGGTCGCAGGTGTCGACCCAGATTCGACCTGAACGCGCAGGCCTGAAAGCTCTTGTGCAAACTCTTCTGCGTCTTTGTGTCGTTTCTCCGGTTCTTTGGCGAGAGCTTTGCGAACTGTCTGGTCGACGGCGAACGGGATCGTGGGCTGCGATTCCCGCAACGACGGGATCGGGTCGACCATCTGGCGCTTGAGAACCGATCGCGCTGGGCCTCCGCCGTACGGAGGTGCGCCGTCCAACATCTCGTAAAGCACACATGCGATGGCATATATGTCTGTGCGTCCGTCGATCTCTTCCTCGGCACCCGCCTGCTCGGGGCTCATATAGGCGGGTGTGCCGAGCGCCATACCTGTCTCTGTCAATGAGTCGGTCTCAGCGGCACTTACTGCGCGAGCGATTCCGAAATCCGTCACGAGTGCGTGATCGTCATGCAGCAGGATATTCTCCGGTTTGATATCTCTGTGCACGATGTTGTGACGGTGTGCATGCGCTAACGCGTCGGCCACCTCCGCGGCAATCCCCAAGGCGGTGCTGATCGGTAGGCGAAACTCGCGTGAGAGCCGTTCTCTCAACGTCTCGCCGTCCACGTACGGCATGACGTAGTACAGCATTTCCGCGGCTTCGCCCGCAGAGAATATTGGCACGATCAGTGGGTGAGTTAACTGCGATGCAAAGTCGACTTCCCTGATAAATCGTGTGCGGCCAAGGCGAGCGGTGAGCAATGGATTCAATACCTTGATAGCTACCTTCCGCTGCGGGTGGCTCTCTCGCGCCAAGAAAACCGTACCCATACCACCGCGTCCGAGCTCGTGCTCGATCGTGTACCTGCTGGGCAGTGCTTCTTGGAGTTGTTCTCGGAGCTCGCTCAAGGTATTAGAAACTCCCAATGCCAGTGCTGTCGAACCCTATATCCCGAGCTTAGTATGGATGCCAGTACGTCTGTATGCAACTGTCACGGTGTTGAAGAATTGCGCGCAACAGCGAAGCGCCGCATTCCGGCTTGGCACCAAGTTGAAAAACCTGCTACAATGCGGGTCCGACATAGCTACGGTCGTCGGGCAGGTCGCCTTTACGGCGGCCCAAAATGGAAACCAACAACAGACGGTAGAATACGATGACTGATTTCTTGAAGCATCTGGGTATTGAAGATCAAAATCTTGGCGGATTTTGTGGTGAGTGGATCGGCTCGGGTCCTGACTTGGACGTGACCACGCCCATCGATGCCTCGAAGATAGCGACCGTTACGCAGGTCACTGAAGACGAATACGACAAGATCGTCGATCGCGCTCACGCGGCATACGTTGAATGGCGAAAGGTGCCGGCGCCAAAGCGGGGCGAGGTGATCCGGCAACTCGGCAACCGGCTACGTGACGTGAAGGAGCCACTGGGTGCTCTAGTCACGTTCGAAATGGGCAAGATACTGCCCGAGGGTGAAGGCGAAGTCCAGGAAATGATCGATATCTGCGATTTCGCGGTGGGTCTTTCGCGCCAGCTTTACGGGTTGACCATGCAATCAGAGCGCCCCGACCATCGGATGTACGAACAGTGGCACCCCTTAGGTGTCGTTGGCGTAATCAGCGCGTTCAACTTCCCAGTCGCGGTGTGGAGTTGGAACACGGCGATCGCAGCGGTCTGTGGCGATTCTGTGGTTTGGAAACCGTCGAGTCAGACACCCTTAACCGCGATCGCTTGCACCAAGGTTGCAGAGCAGGTCTGTAAGGATAACGACATCGACCCCGCCATCTTTTCGCTTACAATCGGCAAGGGATCAACGGTCGGTGACCGGATGCTCCACGATCGACGAGTTCCGCTCATTTCGGCGACCGGCAGTTGCACGATGGGCTATCGCGTTGGGAAAGTCGTAGGCGAGCGCCTCGGTCGGACCATCTTGGAGCTGGGTGGCAACAACGCGATTATCGTGACGCCGCACGCAAACATGGACCTCGTGCTGCCGGCTATCCTTTTCGGAGCCGTTGGTACCGCAGGGCAGCGCTGTACCTCGACGCGTAGGATCATCGTGCACGAATCTAAGAAGCAAGAACTCGTCGACCGCCTATGCAGAGCATACGAAGACATCAAGATCGGCGATCCTCGCATGCCCGATACGTTAATGGGACCGTTGGTAACCACCGATGCAGTCACAGATCTTCAAAACGCTATCAAGCGTGTGCAGGAAGAAGGCGGAGAGATCCTTTACGGTGGCGAGCCGCTTGATGGGCCAGACTATCCTGGTGGCCATTGGGTCAAGCCATGTGTCGCGTCGGCCAAGAACGCGTTTGAGATCGTTCAGGAAGAGACGTTCGCTCCGATTCTATACATCATAGGCTATGGAGAGGCCTCGGCGTCTCCACAGCAGGCGGTGGACGACATCGAAGAGGCGGTTGCACTTCACAACGGCGTACCGCAAGGGTTGTCGTCGGCGATCTTCACAGAGCACGTTCGGGAATCTGAATACTTCCTATCACACCGCGGCAGCGACTGCGGTATCGCCAATGTCAACATCGGTACCAGTGGGGCCGAGATCGGCGGCGCATTTGGCGGCGAGAAAGAGACGGGCGGGGGGCGCGAATCGGGATCGGACGCGTGGAAGGCGTACATGCGGCGCCAGACCAACACCGTCAATTGGAGTACAGACCTACCGCTGGCCCAGGGGATCAAGTTCGGGGAATAGAAGACTAGCTGGGAAGCAAGACCGCAGAGCAGCGTCGAGAACTGAGCAGGTCTTCCGGAGAAATCGGAAGGCCTGCCTTTTTGCAGGTGATACGATGATTACGCGTCGATCGGGCGGTGAGTGCATTGAGGGTTTCGTGGCGAAGAACAAGCCAGAACAACAGGTGAACTATGACTTGGTGCTCCGCCGGGCTTCGGCTGCTCTGGCGTGCGCTTCCAGCCCCTCCTGCCTCGCGAGCCAGGCTGAATCGACCACCAAATCGTCCAGCGACCGGGTAGTATCACTCCTAATCCAGGTACGAATGCGCAGAAAGTCGAATACGGACAGCCCACCTGTTGCTCTCGCAGTCCTTCCTGTTGGGAGGACGTGGTTTGGGCCCACGCCATAGTCACCGAAGACCTCGGCGGATCGTTCCCCAACGAACACCGCGCCGTAGTGTTTTAGCTTCGGAAGCATAGAGTCCGCATCGGTTATGGAGAGCTGTAGGTGCTCAGGCGCGAGTTCGTTGCAAACATCCGCTGCCTCGTCAGAGTCTTTGCAGAGGATGCAACCACCGTTGGCGAGACCTCGTTTGGCGGTCTCAGCGGTTGGCAGGTCAGTCAACTGGTGTTCGAGTTCTGACTCAACGGTCGCAATGAGGTCCTCATCGTTCGTAACGAGTATGGGAACCGCCCGAACGTCATGCTCGGCCTGAGCAAGCATGTCAGCAGCAACGAGACTCGGGTTGGAAGTGCTGTCACCGACCACAACGAGCTCCGACGGACCGGCCAGCATGTCGATGGCGACGTCCGCCGACACGATCTGTTTTGCGGCGGTGACGTATTCGTTTCCAGGGCCGACCACGATATCGCTGGGCGGTACAGGGCCGACACCGTATGCCAACGCCGCTATCGCATGGGCACCACCGACAGCAAGGAGACCGTCTGCACCGGAAAGCGCCGCTGCAGCGATGGTGATGGGTGCAGGTCTTGGGCTCGCAACCCACACGCTCTCCACGCCGGCTACTCTCGCGGTAATTGCAGTCATCAAAACGGACGACGGCAGCGGATATCGCCCGCCCGGCGCATAGCAACCCGCCCGTTCCACCGGATCGATACTGTGTCCAGCACTACCTCCAGGTACATCGACAGCGACTAGCTCCAACGCGTCACGCTGCGCCGCTGCGAAAGCCCTGATCCTACCAGCTATCCGTTCCAGTCGGTCCCTGTCAGTGTCGTTCAGTGCTCCAAGATGACGCTGCATCTCTCCGCTATCCAGATACAACGACTCGCCTGGTTCGCGCTCCTTGAATTGCAGGGCAAGTTCCCAAACAGCGTCTTCACCACCGGCGCGAACGCGTGACACTATATCGTTGGCAGCGGCTTTCACTTCTGGCGGAAGGCCGGCGTGCTGGCTCGCAATCAAGTCTTCTGGCTCAATTCGGGGCAACAGCATCAAGATTGCTCCTCGGTCGGCTTCGCTTGCATTGGTCGTCGCGATACTCGGCGGTGGCGCAGACTCAGTTCTTTGACGGCCGATTCGAGTGATACGCCGTTCCGTTCGGCAGCCACGAGAGCAAAATAGAGCAGATCCGCCAGCTCGTGCCTCACCGATTCGGTTGTGTCTGCATCCGCGAGTTCCCTTGCCTCCTCGACGAGCTTCCGTTGAAGCAGGTCTTCGTCGGCGAACAGGCGCGCCGTGCCGGAACCCGGATCGGCATTCTTGCTCCGTTCTGCGATGACGCGTTGCAACGTGGGCAGGTCAAACGAGGTTGGCCAACAGCCGCGCTCACCCGTGTGGCAAAACCCAGATCCGTGTTGCCTCACCGTGAACCTGAGCGCGTCGCGATCGCAGTCTAGATCGACTCGCAGTAACTCCTGTGTTGCTCCGGAGGTGGCGCCCTTGATCCATAGCTCTTTTCGTGAACGCGACCAGTAAATGCCACGACGTTGGTCCACGGCGGCGGTCAGAGACTCACGCGTGCTCCAAACCAGCCCCAGAGTGAAGCCGTTTTCGTCGCATACGACGGTGGGCCAGAGTTTTCCGTCGATTGCACGAGCAAGCGGTGCGCCTACCGCCTCTCCGAGCGATAGGCGTTCGGAGTACAGCGCCATGCCCACCTGAGCATCGGCACCCAGCTTGTCGAGAGAAGCAATGTCCTCGACGCTCGTGATGCCGCCTGCAGCGGTCACACGCGCTGCCTCGGCGGCCTTCACCGCACGCTCGACGAGCTCGAAGTTGAATCCGCCCATATCTCCTTCGCGCTCCACCTGGGTGAGGAGGAAGCCACCGACGGCATGAGCGAGTTCGGATATGCGGTCTATGGGGTCGTATTTGGTCCGCATTTGCCATCCGTCCACCACCACCTTACCTCGTTCGGCGTCAACTGCGGCAATCAAACGTTCTCGTGGGAGCTTGGAGCAGAATTCCACCGACGCTGCGGTGCCGACGATGATCTTCGAAGCACCGGCATCGAGCCAGCCGTTGGCGGCCTGTAGGTCTCGGATTCCTCCACCGACGCGACAGTCGGCAGCTCGCACCATCTCACTTATGAGGTCCACGTTTGAGCCTGTGCCCAAGGCGGCGTCGAGGTCGATCACGGCGATCTCGCCGGCTACTGCAAATTGCTCGAGGCGTTTCAGCGGATCGCCGCCGTCGAGCACGAACTCCTTGCCATGGCGAAGTTGTACTGCACGGCCGTTGCGGATATCTATGCTCGGCACAATCATGGCCGCACCGCCAATCCCGCATCTCTCAGATGCTGTTTTACACCTGCCACGGTGTCATCGCCGTCGTGGAACACGGATGCGGCGAGCACGGCATCAGCACCAGCTTCGAGAGCCGCTACCACATGGTCGCGCTCTCCGATTCCACCGGATGCTATGACCGGTACGGAGACGGTCGCCGTGACCGATTCGAGCAGACGCTCGTCACATCCTTCCCGTGTGCCGTCTCTATCCCAGCTGGTTAGGAGTATTTCGCCGGCACCGCGCGAAACGCCTTCGCGCGCCCACTCGATCGTGTCTACTCCGGTGGACTCTCGGCCGCCGCTGACAAGGACCTCCCATCCTGAGCCGTTCTGCCGAGCGTCAATCGCGAGCACCACACACTGAGTGCCGAACTCGCTGGCCATTCTGTCTATGATCAATGGGTCATTTACGGCAGCCGTATTGACGCTCACTTTGTCCGCACCCGCTGAGAGCAACCGGCGCGCATCTTCGACATCACGCACTCCACCTCCCACGGTGAGCGGAATGTGGAGCTGTGCCCGAACGGCTCGCACGGTTTCGAGTTGGGTCTCCTTCGCATCCGGCGTCGCCGCGATGTCCAGGACCACTATCTCGTCGGCTCCTTGCTCCTCGTACAGAGCTGCCTGAGTCGCTGGGTCACCGGCGTCGCGAATCTGCTGAAACTTGATCCCCTTCACCACACGGCCGTCTCTCACGTCTAGGCATGGGATTATTCGCCGTGTCAAACGGGCGGCAGGCGCATCATAGGCTGTATGAGAGGCACCTCGTGGTGCGGCCTCACCACTGTTCTTGGTCTCTGATGCCGCAGATCCCGAGTATGCGGCTGATGCCGCAGTATCATTGGCGCCGTGAAGCCACCGCTTTAGGAGTTCAAGGCCCCACCGCCCCGACAACTCTGGGTGAAACTGACACGCAAGTGTCCCGCCTCGGAACAACGCGGACACAAACCGTTTGCCGTGATTGGTCCATGCGGCGTTCCATCCCATGGGCGGTTCAGCAAGGCAGTACGAGTTTGCGAATGCGGCAAAACCGCTGATGAGGAGGTCACTGTGGCGTTCCGCCACTACGTAGTTCCATCCTAGGTGTGGCACTCGTACACTCTGCGGTAGGGATACAAACCGTCCGGGTATCACACCGATGCCGTCTACGCCTGGACTCTCGTCGCTTGCCTCCGCCAGCATCTGCATCCCGAGGCAGACCGCGAGCAGCGGCTGCCCTTTCTCGATGCTTTCGCAAACAGCCTTGTCGAGCCCGTTCGCTCGGAGTGCTCGCATGCCCGCGCCGAACGATCCGACGCCCGGCAGCACCACGTGGCTCGCCTTCGCAACGACGGCTGGGTCGGTCGTGACCGTTGTCGGTGCACCTATCGCGTCAAATGCGCTCTTGATCGAGGCCAGGTTCGCTACGCCGGAGTTCACTATCGCGACCTGCATCAACGAGTGCTCCCTTCAATCACGCCTTTGGTGGATGGCACGTCCTGGGTTCCCGAGGGCGATACCGCATCTCTCAGCGCGAGCGCCACTGCTTTGAACGCCGCCTCCGCCCGGTGGTGATCGTTTTCGCCCTTGAGTTGGTCGACGTGCAGAGTGATACGAGCGGCGATCGCCAACGACGACAGTACGTGGGCGATGTTTTCGCATGCTAGGTCACCGAGTTTTTCACGTCGCAGCTCGAGATTCACGGCGGAGAAAGGGCGGCCCGAAATATCGATCACGGCTCGCGCCAGTGATTCGTCCAGCGGTGCATACGCGTATCCAAAGCGACGGATGCCGGAGCGGTCGCCGAGCGCCTTGTCGAGCACCTGACCAACGACGATGCCGCAATCTTCAGCCGTATGGTGATCGTCTACGCGAAGGTCGCCGGTACAGGAGAGCGAAAGGTCAATTCGCGAGTGTTTTACGAATGCCTCGAACAGGTGATCGAGAAAGCCGATACCGGTTGAAATATCTGATGTACCGGTCCCATCGATATCGAGCTTCGCGGCAATCGAGGTTTCCTTAGTGTTTCGTTCTAGTTGTGCAGATCGGCGGCTCACGGTATCAGCTCCTGTAGTGCAGCGACATCGTCTATTATCGTGGCAGCTCCACAATCGGTGAGTGCTGCCGCGTTGGTTTCCGGGTCGGCGTTCGGCGCGATGATTCCTATGGGCAACGTGCCTGCTGCAGTAGCTGCGCGTATGTCGTCGGGTGTGTCGCCGATCATCCACGCTCGTTTGACGCCGAGTCTTTCGAGAGCGAGGCGCACTGGGGTCGGATCGGGCTTGTTTGGACCGTCCTCGAGGCAGACGGTGGTTTCAAATAGACCGGCGATGCCCACGCGATCGAGGAACCACTCTGCCTCTTCTCTCGGCCTTCCGGTTACAACGCCCAGCGGCATTCGACTGGCAAGCGATTCCAATACGGCGCGATCGACCAAGAGCGTCTCATTCTCCCTCAGGCCAGGGGAATCGTCAGTTCCCAGGTAGAAACTCTGATACCGCTCATAGATCTCGTCGAACGACACCTCAATGCCGTTCTGGGAGAGAAGCCGCTGGGACAGTATCCAGTCGTTGTTGGCATCGCCCGCGAGAACTGCTGTTTCGAGTTCTGTCCGCTCCAGCTGTACTCCGTACGAACGAACGGTCTCGAGCGTGCTGCGGCGGTACGAGTTCTCGACGTTGGCGAGCACCCCATCCATGTCGAACAGCAATGCCTGGGGTGCCAGGCAAAGATCGACCGCGTCAGTAAGCTTGGCAAAATCCTCCTCGTGACCTGGGAGGCTGATTCGAAGACCGGTGGATATCTCTTCACGGTGTGGAAAGAAGCGAACCAACACATCTAGCGTTGCGAGCGCTTCGTAAACGAATTGCGCTTTGTCGCCCAGTTCGGCGAATACGAAGTTGCCCTCCGACGGCGAGGTTTGTACTCCGAGATCTGTCAGCTGTGCTCTAAAACGCTCACGCTCTTCACGAATACGGGCTGTGTGTTGTTCCAATTCTCTTCCGCCTCTCCTCAATCGCCGCAGAACTACCGCTATTGAAAGTGCCGACACCGGGTACGGGTTGCCGGCGTTGCGGATCACATTCGCCACATCAGGGCTCGCGATCAGGTATCCAACTCGACAGCCTGCGAGCCCCCAAGCCTTCGAGAATGTGCGGGCGACCACCACGTTTTCAAGCTCCAATGCCGTATCAGTGAGATCTTCGTCCGCGTAGTCGACGTAAGCGTGGTCGAGCAACACGTATGCGCAATCAGCCGCTGCAGCTACACGAGTCAGGTCCTCGGCTGATACAGTGAGGCCGGTTGGATTGTTGGGCGAAACGATGGCTACTATTGCGGTGTTGTCGCCGATTCTACCAATCAACTCATCGGTTGGGAACGATTCTGCCCATGGGATTGTCGCGACTGTGCCTCCGGCGGTTGCAGCGAACCGGTGAATCATCTCGAAGGTCGGAACCGGAACCAGCAACTCTCTACCAGGTTCTAGGTATGCGCGGCACAGCCTGTCGATTGCATCGTCGGCCCCAGCGGTGACGACCACGCACGCCGGATCAACCCCATGACGTGCAGCTATGAGGTCCTGCAGTTCGGATAGGTCGGGATACTCGCGCAGCATTGAAGGCTCCAATCCGCCGAGTTCTTCCAAGAGACCCTGTTGCGGTCGGTCCCCCTCGTTTCCGTCCAGACGCAGAGTGTCGGTGGACCTGGGAGTGGGCCTTCGGTACGGAGTCGCGGGGACTCGTGTCGTCGGATACGAACGCGAATCAGCAGTCATGGTACGATCTGGGCAAGTGTGGTTACCACCACGTCCGACCCACCCGCGGCTTTGATCGCAGGTATGACCGTAGGTAGCTGCTCTTTCGGTACGGCGGCCTTGACCGCATAGCCGCTGTTGCCGAAGAGCGGAGACACGGTCGCTTCCCGCATACAGGGGAGAAGTGCCACCACCGCCTCGAGCTTGTCGGCCGGAGCGTTCACCTCGACCATTACCCTGCGGCGAGCTTCGAGCACGCTCTCGAGTAGCAGTACCAGGCCTTCGATCCGCTCTCTCTTGCCAGCAAGTTCCATGGCCTGGGGGCTCGCATACATCCGGGTGGACGATTCGAAGAGAGTGTCGATGACCACAAGTCCGTTGGCCTTGAGCGTGTTGCCGGTAGCCGTGTTGTCTACGATGACGTCAGAATCTTCGGGGGGAAATACCTCAGTAGCGCCGTACGACCTAACGAACTCGGCGTCGAGCTTCCGTTGCTGAATCCAACCGCCGGTGAGTCGTTCATACTCCGAAGCCACGACCAGACGCCGCTTCGGCAACTTGCCGTCATCGAGCAGCAGTTTCGGTGCGGCTGCCACAACCTTCACACGGTCGAGTTCGGTGTCGAGCAGTTCTACCAGATCGACGTTCATCTCCTCCACCCAGTCCGCACCCGCGAAACCAACATCGCGGCTGCCTAGTGCCAGCATCTCGACGATATTCTGGGGTTTCAGCAGTTTAGCCTCGGCGCGCTCCAGCGAGACTGTCGGGCGGTACCCTCGTGCTGCAGGTGTTACCGAGATACCGGCGTCTCCAAGAAGTCTGAGCACTCCGGATTCCATGTGACCTTTGGGCAGCCCGAGCCGCAGTGTTCCGTTTGGGTAGTCTCTCTTGTTCAAAACAGGCTCCGCTTCGTTGGGGCCGGTCACGATCGAGGCGGCGGAGTTGGTACAGGAAAGCACAACGCCGGCCTCGGAAGGGCCGGCGTTGCGTGTTCACTTCAAGTCGTCTTCAATCGATCGTCAACTTCTGCACGCACCTCTTACCGGCCACTCGCCGTGCGAATGGTGATGCAGATGTCGATGCAACTTCGCTGAGACCGATTTCATAGGAAGCTGAATCAACCATGCCATGGCGTTTCTGTCAACACTACAGATTGACGAGCTTCATCATCGCCTCCGGATATCGCGTGCCTTCAACACCCTCCGAGACGGTTGTGTTCAACTCGTCGAGCTCGCTATGCGTCAGAGCGACTTCGACTGACCCGATATTGTCCTCTAGGTACTTGACCCGCTTGGTGCCCGGTATCGGCACGATGTCTCCGCCTTGAGCTAACACCCAGGCCATCGCGAGTTGTGCGGCCGTGCAACCCTTGTCGCGTGCGACCTCTTCCAGACGAGCAACCAGTGCCAGATTCTTATCGAAATTCTCGCCCTGAAACCGCGGCGAGAACCGCCGCCAGTCGTCGTCGGCTAAATCCTCGAACCTCTTGATCTGTCCTGTCAGGAGCCCGCGTCCCAGTGGGCTGTATGCGACGAACCCGATACCGAGCTCGCGACACGTGTTGATGAGCTCATGCTCCGGGTCGCGACTCCATAGTGAATATTCGGTTTGGAGCGCAGTGATCGGATGAACATCACACGCCCGCCGCAAGGTTTGCGGCCCTGCTTCCGACAAGCCGAGATATCTCACCTTCCCTTGCTCCACGAGCCTCGACATTGCGCCGACTGTGTCTTCTATAGGGGTTTCGGTGTCGACGCGATGCTGGTAGTAAAGGTCGATCGTGTCCACGCGGAGGCGTTTGAGGCTCGCTTCGCAGCAGGATGTCACATAGTCGGGTCGGCCGCAGATCCCACGCTTCATCGGATCGTCCGGATCTCGCACGATGCCAAACTTCGTTGCGAGGACAAACTCGTCCCTTCGACCCTTGAGTGCCTTGCCCACCAACACCTCGTTCTTGTGAGGTCCGTAGACGTCGGCAGTGTCGAGGAAGTTGAGCCCCAAATCGAGAGCCCGGTCGAATACCCGCAGCGACTCCGCTTCGTCTGTGGGGCCGTAGAACTCCGACATCCCCATGCAGCCGAGGCCAACGCGGGATACGTCTGGTCCGTCTCTGCCAAGCTTCACTGTTTGCATTGTTTCTCTTCGTTCACGTTCGACTGTTTCGATGTTCCCTCGTGCCTAGTCCAGTGACTCCCCGGCATAAAACGCCATGGCCATCTCGAGGAACAACGGTGCTCGTGGTCCGAGAATGGGTACGTGTTCTCCATTGGGAATGACCCATAGGTCTGCGTCGGGGATCGCACCGTGCATCTCGGCAACCAGCGGGGGTGGAAAACACCAGTCGTTGTCGCCCTGCACGATCAAGGTGCGCGTTTGAATTGAAGATAGTGCGTCTCTCTCGAATCCAACGCCAACTCCGGGTTCTGCCAGTTCTCTGAGGTATGCCGCGAGTTCCCGAATCTGCGTGTCGCCATTGGGGTGTCTTTTCCTCATGATCTCCCACCACTCAGGCGGAAAATTGTCGGCGTCCGTCGCGGCCATGCTCTGCAGGCAGACTTCCGGGAAATGATTACCGACACCAACGACGATCATCGCCTGGATGGCATCTGGATTGTCGAGTGCCATTCGTAACAGCGTGAGGCCGCCGGCGCTCGCACCCAATGCCCTAACATGGCTCAGCTCCAGGTGCTCAAGGAGAGCAAGAACGTCGCTGGCAGTCTGATTGATGGTAAATGTCCCTGCCGGATTTGTGGACCTGCCGTGCCCTCTCAGTTCAGGGATGATCAGGCGGTGGTGTTGAGACAACTCTTCAAGCAGTGGTGCGAAGTACGCTGCGTTTCCGGACCATCCGTGAACTAGAAGCAGCGGCTCGCCGGTCCCAATTGTCTCGTAGTACATCTCGAACCCGTTGATGGCAACGGTTTGGCCGGTGGGTGCGTGCTGGGCCCTCGGGGGCGTACATCCAAGTGCAATCAGGGATGCGAGAACGAACCTGGGGAGCAGCAAAGCTCGCATGGGCCGGTCCTTAACGGAGTAGAGTATCTTCTTGGGACGCCTCGAAGTAAAACACCCGGAGCAGGGGCTGTCCATTTTCCTTTGACCTCAGCGGCTAGCACCGACGGAGAACCGTGCGACCACTCGACGAAATGCCCGATGTAATCACCCGTAAACTCGTGGGCGTCGCATTCGACATCGACGACACAGTTACGCGCCAAGGCAGGCTGGAACTCGCCGCATTCAGGGCGATGCACGAACTCGCTGGTGCAGGGCTCCATCTCGTTGCCTGCACCGGCCGCCCAATTGGTTGGATCGACGTGATCGTTCGCCATTGGCCGATATCGGTTGGTGTGGGTGAGAACGGGGCAGGTTGGATATGGCGAGACGGAGACTTGATCCGCGACAACTACTT
Organism: uncultured Gemmatimonadaceae bacterium; assembly: GCA_964436395.1. Taxonomy (GTDB): domain Bacteria; phylum Gemmatimonadota; class Gemmatimonadetes; order Gemmatimonadales; family GWC2-71-9; genus JBDGYW01. The sequence goes on from CAYTDU010000006.1 coordinate 18,195, forward strand.
CGATCCGCCTGAACGTCGCGACTCTTACGATGATCTGTTCGCGCGCGTGCGCGAACGTGTGGCACGTGAGCTTCCGCATGTGAAAGTGTCACCCGACACCTGGGCTCGTCGCTGCGACCTGGCGTTCGATGTTGGTGAGACTGTCTCTCTGCGCGAGGATGAAATCGACGCGTTGTTGCGTGCAATAGAGGCCGAGGGCGCTGGCGCAGACGCGTCTAGTGTTCATGCCCATGTGATCCCGGGGGATTGGAACAAAGCGAGTGGGATTGTTCGCGCCGTGCGGGATGCATTGGGTTTGAACATCGCGAAAGCCCGCGATAAGTGGTTGTTTATTGGCGACAGCGGCAACGATGCTCCCGCCTTTGAGTACTTCCCGGTAAGTGTCGGCGTGAGCAATGTTCGGGAATCGCTAGACCGTCTTCCCACGCCGCCTGTTTACGTCACAATCGCGGACAGAGGTGAAGGATTCGCGGAGATGGCAAACCACTTGTTACGAGCACGGGCCCGGAAAGCACAGTAGTGAGCCGCGACAGGTACTTCAGTGCCGGGTGTGCTTCGTCTCGGCCGCTCGCAAGTAGCTGATAGTTTTCATTGAAGGCTGTGTCATATCATCGATCTTTTTATTCGTAATCCCACTTCTTTGCATTCATGTACCCCGAGAATACTCTCTCTCTCAATGCGCGTCTCTTACCAAACCTCCCTCAACAACCTCATCGCATTACCCCCAATTGCCTTCGCGATGTCCTCGTTCGAATAGCCGTGCTTCACCATCCACCTGACCACGTTGAACGAACTCTCGGTCGGATTCTCCACGCCCTTTACATACTCGACCTTTTCGTGCGGCGGGTTTTGTGTTGCCGCGGCCGACTTCTGTGACTCTTCGATCGACAGAGCTGCCGAGTATGTATCGTGGAGACCCACGTGGTCGCCGTATAGGGTGTCGAGTCCGAAGCCCACATGGTCGATGCCGACGAGGTTCTTGATGTACTCGAAGTGCTCCATAACCGACTCAATTGAGTGCGACGTATTATTCGGTGTGATCGTGGTGTGTGGTGCAGCTTCAATACCGATGAGTCCGCCGTTCTTGGCGCACGCTTCCAAAACTGAGTCGGGTGCGAGCCTGTTCGAATCCCACAACGCCCGTGCCCCGATGTGACTCAGAATAATCGGTGCGTCGCTGTATTCAATCACGTCCAGCGTTGTCTGGTCTCCGCAGTGGGAGCAGTCGATCAGCATGCCGACCTGGTTCATCCGCCTCACTGCGCGCTTCCCGAACGTCGTGAGCCCTCCATCGCCGGGTTCTTTGAGACCGGAGCCAAGTGCGTTCGATTCACTGTAGGTAACACCCAGCGACCGAACACCGAATCCGTAGAGTAGATCGATACGGTCGACCTCGTTCTCAATCATCGCAGCGCCTTCGATGACCGCGATCCAGGCAACCTTGCCTTCGTCGTGGGCCTGCTGGATCTGATCCACCTTCGTGCAGTGCACGAGGAAATCTTGGTGGGCCGCATCGCACAGTCGCATGCCCAAGTCGTGTAACACCTCGGTCCACTTCCAGCCGGTCTTGGATTCGATGTTGATGATCCCATCCATCAGATTGTCGAATACTGCGTCCCAATAACTGGAGGCCAGAGCCTGATACGCCGTCGTCATACGCCCTTCATGCGTGTATTGGGGTGATTCGCTAATGTCGTCTGGAAATACCGTGATATGGTCGTGAAGAGAGACCATGAGGTTGTCTTTCACGATCTGCTCGACCCGCTTCTCCTCTTCATCAGATAGGGGTATCAGATACTGGTCAACGCGATTGAGTTCGTCAGCCAGGTCGAATTCCTTGTAGTCTTTTCCTGCCTCGAGATATGAATACGACTTGTAGTCTGTGCCGAGCTTAGTGATGCCCATTGTGGACTCCTGGGAGTGTTAGTTGTCTAGCGAATATCATAATGCCCCGTACCTATAAACGGACTGCCGGGCAACACTCCGGTAGGTGCTTTTGCCGCGGAAGAACGCGGAGAAACGCTGGTTGTTTCTTTGGGTTGGGGTGGGGTAACCACGCTCCAATTGTTGTCCGCGTGAATCCGCGTCACTCCGCGCCAAACATGATTCAGAGGAGACGCTGCGTTGCGTTACTCAGATACGAATGCAACTCTGGGATCGATTTTGGTGGCTCGTCTTGCCGGCAGATAGTTGGCAACGGTCGCCACGATGATCAGCACGATAATCACGACGCCGTACGTCACTGGATCACTTGGTCCAATTTCGTAAAGTAGGCTGTGGAGGAACCGCGACAGCCCGAAAGCTCCGAAGAGTCCGATTGCGGTGCCGAACGCAATCAGCTTGGTGCCGCTGCTGAGGGTAATGCCAACGATCCTTGCGGGTGCAGCACCAAGAGCCATGCGAACGCCGATCTCGCGCCGGCGCCTGGCGACTGCAAACGCTGTGACCGCGTAAACCCCCAACGCCGCAAGTCCCAGGGCCACTGCAGCGAACAGCCCGACGAGGATGACATTGAGTTGCAGCCCTGAGAACACTTCCGCATTGCGCTCGGCGGGTACATCGAGCAGGCGTAGAAAGCTGTTAGTGAGCAGACCGGCTCCCACCAGCAGTACAACCGCGAGGGCCAACTGACAAATCACGAGAACGTCGCGGATCGTCTGTGAACTTCCGGCCACGATTCTCTCCCCGCCGCGCAATGTCTGGTCCATCTCCTCCTTAGACGCCTGATGTGCGGGTGCCAATCCGCATAAGAACCCTGTGACGACCGTAACCAATACCGTGAATGCGATGACTGTGAGATCGATGGAAGCGTCAGCTAACTGAGGTAGAGAATCGAACCCCAATGCCTGGATTGTCGGGAGGGCCCATGTGGCGAATAGCATACCGGTGGCCGCGCTCACGAATGCGAGCACCTGACTCTCGACAATGAGCTGTTTGAATATTCGAGGCTGTAACGCTCCGAGCGTGGCTCTCAATGCGAGTTCCCGCTGACGGTTAGCGGTACGTGCCAATAACAGACTCGACACGCTCGCACAAGCCAACAATAGAAGTAGGCTCCCGGTGCCCAGTAAAACCCAAGCCATCCTCGCAATCCGATCGGAGCCTGGACCCGATATGCCGCGTAGCACGGTTCCGTTGAAAACGCTGAAGACGACGGTGGTTGCACCAATCCCTATGCCCAGCGTCAGGATAGACACCACCGCAAAGCCAGGGTCTCGTCGCAGCTGCCGCAACGCAAAGCGAAGTTCGGACAAAAAGATCGGCATCAGTTCTTACTTATCATCGCACGGCTAGTCGGCCGCACGCCATAGATATTGAGCAAGGGGCGTGCCTGCGCATGCCAACTGCGAACGCGGAGATTGGCCGCAAAATCGCTGGAATTCGCGCTTTCACGACTGGATCGCGTGTTCGGATGTGGGATTGGCGTGGTCGGGAACGAACGATTGGCTGTCCCAACCGGCCGTTCCTAAACCAGTTCTCCATCTGACATTATCTCGACAATCGCCGGCCCCATGTGCACGATCGCGCCGGCAATTGCATCGTCTAGCTCGTCGATTCGGGCGACTCGTACGCCGTAACCGCCACAGTTCTTGGCGAATTCGGCGAAGTTCGGATTGTGAAGTCCCGTCTGCCAAACCGGCATCTCGATGTCTTTCTGCTCGTTCGAGATCTTACCGTACTCTCCGTTATTCAAGAGTATGGTGGTGATATTCATACCATACTTCACGGCGGTGGTGAATTCGGCCAGGTATTGTCCAAATCCTCCGTCACCTGTTACAGCAAGTATAGACTTCCCTGGTGCTGCCGCCCAAGCACCCATCGCGGCTGGGAACCCGAACCCGATTGAACCGAGGTATCCAGACATCAGGACGGTATGATTGATACACTCGAAGTAGCGGCCAAAAGAGTACGTGTTGTTTCCAACGTCTACTGCGATCACGGCTGTGGCCGGCGCTTGTCTGGTGAGCGCCGCGAAGATCGCCGCGGAGTTTACTCCATTGCCGTGGTCCTCCTTTGCTCGGCGTTGCTTCTCCGCACGCCATATCTTCCATCGATCAGCTAGCTCCCCGAGCTGATCTATAGCCACTAGATCGCCCGGAAGCCGCTCGAGGATCCGATCTACTGTAACAGCTATGTCTCCCCACACCGGGACGTCAATCGGGTGCGATTTGCCGAGTGCCAACCGCTCAGAATCGACCTGAATAGTAGGCTTCATCTGCGAAATCCCGGTGTGGTCTGAGAATGACGCGCCGAACACGATCAGGAGGTCAGCCTCGTTCATGGAGTTGGCGGCCACAGGTGTGCCGCTACGACCGAGAACGCCTGCAGCGTGGGCGTGTAGATCGGAGATCTGACCTTTTGCTTTGAACGTCGTGATGATTGGCGAATGTAGCCGTTCTGCGAGTGCTATCACCCGCTCCATAGCTGTCTTCGCGCCGTAGCCGACGATAATCACCGGCCTTCTGGCGGCGGCAATGCGAGCCATCGCTTTGTCGAGCGACTCGTCGGGTGGTGCGATTGCGGTCGGCGCGATTCTGCCGGTTGGCCCCGAGGGTTCCTGATCCGGGTCGGCACCCAATCTCTGGACTTCATCTGGAAAGATGAGATGCGCGACGTCGCGTTTAACTGTCGCATGCTTGAGAGCCAGATTCATGAGTTCTGGGTGGTTGCTACTTCCAAGCACGGTCTGGCTCCATGTCGACACCGAGCGAAATGCTGCAGCGAGGTCGATCTCTTGGAACGCTCCTGGACCGAGCACTTGAGTGTTCACTTGACCTGTGAGGGCAAGGACCGGAACGCGGTCCATCTTAGCGTCCCACAACCCTGTCAATAGGTTGGTCGCACCCGGCCCCGCTATGGTCAAACAAGCCGCCGGCTTACCGCTGAGTTTGGCATATGCCGAGCATGCGAAAGATGCGGCACCTTCGTGGCGCACGCTAATGTACTCGAGCGTTCCCTTTACTTCCTGTTTACGTACGGCCTCCGCTACTCCGAGGTTCGAATGCCCCACGATTCCGAAAACGTGGGTGACCCCCCAATTCACCATTGTCTCGATCATGATGTCGCTGATCGTGGTGGCGGTCTCATCGTCGGTTGCGGAACGAATGTAGACGCCACCGTCACGTACTTCTACAGGGTATGACGGAACGTCGTGACTACCGCCTTCTACCGCCTCACCTGTCAGAGGATCGAAACCCCAACCGTGCCAGGGGCAGCGCAAGAGCCCTCGTTCAATCGACCCCTGATCGAGTGGGCCGCCCTGGTGTGGGCACCTGGCGTCCAACGCTCCGATCTCGCCGTCGTGGCTTGTGAGGACTATCGACTTCCCGTCAACCGTGACTGTGCGGATCTGTCCCTCATCGATCTCGTTGATGTCCGCAACACGTACCCAGCCGTCGGCATCGGAGGTGGTGCCGTCCTTCAGAGCGGTATCCTCCGCTGCAGCTGCCTCTCCGGGAACTTCGTCCTTGAATCCGATGTGCCAGTGCGTTCCATCACAGAAGGGTTTGTTCTTGGAGCCGCCACAGCGGCAGAGGGTGTAATGCTCCAACGAAACTTCCTCACCGCGCGGTTCGTTCTCGAGTGCAACGCCTCCTACGACCCAGTGCGGACCATCTTTGGAAATCCGGATTGCGGGCGAGCGATCCTGATCTCTGTGCTCAACGTCGTTTATCGAATAGCTGAGTGCGCCGGATGGGCACTTCTTGATGGTCTCGATTATCTGCTCGACGCTGGCACCATCGGGGTCGATCCAGGGTTCCTCACCAATCTTCCAAACCGACGGGAGGCCGTCGGTGCAAAACCCGCTGTGCGCGCAGATGCCGCGGTTATCGTGGATCGTGATCTTCTTGCCCACGTAGCTTGCGCGGTAATCCCATTCACCGTCGGTTATCTTTCGAGAGTCGAAGCCGATCGTGATGTGCGTGCCGTCGCAATCCGGCATGCTGTTCGATTTTCCGCACCTGCACAGCGACATTGTCGGGAAAGTCGGCAATCGCTCCCCATCCCATCGAGACAAGTCTTTGAGGTCCTTCACGACGTACGGACCGTTCTTTTGACATCTGAGGATCGGCTTCTTCTTCGCTTCATCTGACGTCATCGGGATCTCCGAATGCGGAGTTGAACTGTCGTTTAGCCGCGAGCGGATCGAATACCGGCATTATTGCGAACATGACCCAGGGCTTGCATTGATGCAAGGAGGGGAAGCGGACATCCAACGTCCAACGGTGGGTAGGGTGAGCTTACGTTGGATGTTGGGCGTTCCTTGTTGAATATTCTGACCTTCGATGATGGATAATCCAAGTTCCTCCTCCCGCTCCTCCCGCTCCTGATCTACTTTATCTCCGTGCCCGACATCCCGGACGACCTGAGGACCGCGCTTGCCGGCGAGTACGATCTCGAACGAGTAGTCGGCCTCGGTGGCATGGCCACGGTCTATCTAGCACGCGATGCGAGACACGGTCGTAACGTCGCGGTCAAGGTCTTGCGCCCGGACCTTGCGGCCACAGTCGGGCCTGAACGCTTCCTGCGTGAGATCGAGATCGCTACCAAACTCAATCATCCCCACATCCTCCCACTGTTGGATTCGGGAACCGTCGAGGAACATCCTTCCGCCCGTCCGCCTGACCGCCCGTCCGCCTTTCTCTTCTACGTCATGCCTTACGTGGCCGGCGGATCGCTGCGCGGGCGACTGAAGCAAGAAGGTGTACTGCAGCTCGACGACGCCATCGGCATCATTCGAGAGGTCGCCGATGCGTTGACCTACGCACATCGCGAAGGAGTGATCCACCGGGATATCAAACCCGAGAACATCCTTTTCTCCGAGGAGCACGCGATTGTCGCCGACTTCGGGATCGCAAAGGCAATAATCACTGCCGGCGGAGAGAACCTCACGAAGAGCGGCTTTCCGCTGGGTACACCTGGGTATATGAGCCCGGAGCAAGCAGCTGGGAAAACGCGTCTAGATGAGAGGACGGATGTGTATGGAATTGGCTGCGTGTTCTACGAGATGTTGGTTGGCGAAACACCTGGGTTGTGGCTTACCGAAGAGGCTGTCCGACTGGGTCGTTTCGTTGACGCCGAGTCGACGCATCGTGAAAGACTCGATTCGCTGCCAGGACGGTTGGAGCAGGCAATGGTGCGCGCGTTGGCGATGCGCCTCACCGACAGATACGCCACCCCAAGAGATTTCGTGGGAGCATTGAGGCATGTGGCAAGGGGCAGTGCGAAGTTGAGCGAAGGGGAAGTCCGAGAGATCATTGGGAGAGCGGCAGAGATGCAGGCTGAGTATCCCACTGAAGATGGTAGGCTCACGATTGGTGTCTTGGAGGAAGTGATGGTGGAGGTTGGTGTCCCGCCCGAGACAGTGCGGAAGGCTGCCGAGGAGATTGGGGGCGATATCATCTCCGAGGGAGGTTACGCCACAGGCGAGGTCGAAGAGATCATCGAGCGTGCGGTGGAGCTCGATACCGAATATTCGCAGGATGACTGGGCGCTATCACTGGGAGGTGTCGAGCGAGTCGGTGCAGAGGTCGGCATACCCCCAGCCGTAGTGCGGGAGGCCGCCCATGGGTTGAGGCAAAGACCCGCTAATCAGCCGCTGCCGGCGCAGGGAGCGCCATGGTTCTTCGGTCGGTCACCCGTGCTGCAAATCGACCGAACCGTAGCCCGCGAGATTAGTGCTGCGGAGTCGGTACTCCTCGTTGAAGAGATCCGAAACAAGTTGAGCTTAGTAGGAAATGTAAGCGCCGAGGGGACGTCGTTGACTTGGAGTTCGTACACGCCCGGCTCGCCCAATCGAAACCTGAGGGTGACGATCACTGCGGGCGCGGGCCGCACGACGATCCGTATTGAAGAGAACATCACAGACTTCAGTCGTCAGTTGGCCGGTGGATTTGTCGGATTGGTGGGCGGAGGGCTGTTGGGTATCGGGTTCGGAGTGGTAACCGGTGACCCAGGGGTGGGCATGTTGTTCGTTACAGCCTTTGCCGCGGCTGGAGCGTACGTGCTCCCACGGTCCGACTTCGTGAACATTG
>CAYTDU010000007.1:0-25787 GCA_964436395.1 uncultured Gemmatimonadaceae bacterium
TTAGTACACGCATCGGTGCCGTCCGTTGTGGTTGTCTTCCGCTTCGCTATTACTCCCAACCCTATCCAGAAGTTTCACCTGCCCGGTTGGTCGGTGGACTATCAGCACGTTGCTCGGTTCCTTATATGCGAAATGTTTAGCTGGCCCCCCGAGCAGTATGACAGGATCCTCCCTGACGAAGGCCTGACGCTGGTCTCAAAGCCCTACCGATAGGTCGGTAACGAACTCGGTCTGATCGAAAATGACTGGGACGCTGCCGAAGTGCGCTTTCTGCTTTGTTACCCGGACGCGCACGAAGTGGGGATGAGCCACACGGGGACGCAGATTCTCTACCATTTTGTGAATCGCGACCCGCGGTGGTTGCTGGACCGCGCCTGTGCCCTGCGGAAATCGTGCTTGCGGCGAATGTGTTTTGCCTCGGCATGTACAGAAACCAACACGTTCATTTTAGGCTCGTCCGCATCACCTTCCAGTTGGCGAACGCTGTCTTCATTCAGGTAACCGTTGTCGGCCAAAACAGTCTCGGGACATCCGACGGTTTCTGAAATAGCTTCAATGTCGGGTACGAGTTCGTTGCGGTCCGAAGCGCATTGGCTCACACGGGCACTCAACACCAACTGGCTGTGCCGTCGGCGTCGACGACGGCTTGCGCGTTGTAGGCCTGTTCGTAGCCGCTACGTTTGTTCTTTCGCATGATCCGACTGTCAGGATCGCTCAGGTTGTCTTGCGCTTCCGGCTCTGGGGTCGGATCCGGCTCCTTGATACGGCATCCCTTGGCCGAGCCCTTCCGCTTCTCGCGCGCCTTGCACTTTCGCTCGTAATCACTGCGTTCCTCATCCGCCTTCGCCTTGGCGCGCTCCTCAATACGCGCACGTGCTTGCTCCAGCTTCTCCCGAAGCCTATCGCGACGTGCAATCTCCTCTGGCAGGCTCTGGCCGTCTACCTCGTCACCCCGGTCGCTCCGCTCGGCTTGCTCCAGCACCTCAGCCACTTCCAGCTTCAACTGCTCAACAAGTTCACCCGCCCGGTCATATCGAATGCTCCGACTCTTGTTCCCGTTAGCATTGATCTTCGTGCCATCCACACTGACCGTACCAACCTTCAAGAGCTTCAACTCCCGCGCTAACTCCAGAACCGTGACAAAACAGTCCGCCACTGCAGCGAAGTTCTCCCGCCGAAACGTGCAGATTGTATCGTGGTCAGGATGCGTGTCGCCCGTCAGGTAGCGTACCGCAATGTCCCGGTATGTAGCCCGTTCAATGCGACGTGATGAGAAGATGCCGTTCGCATAGCAATAGATGAGAAGGCTCAACATCATGTGCGGCGGATACTGAGCGCTGCCCGTACCTCGCTCGTTCACCTTGAATGAACGCATGTCCAACTTCTCAACCGCCTCAATCACGAAATGGACCAGGTCGTCCTTCGGGACCCATTCCCGCAGATCCGGAGGCAACAACATCCGCTGATCTCGGTCGACATTCACGAATCGTATGCTCATGACGCCGAGTATACTGGACAGGGAAGACCGAATGCAATAACCATCTACTCAACAACCTAGATCCCGAAAGCCCGACAAACTGCTAGCCCACATCCATATATCCAACAAAGGGACAGGTGCTCCAACGCTACTACGGCTAGTACTCTTCTAGCCAGAGTCGAACTCGCCGCAAAGCCTGAAATTCCTATGCCGCGACTTGACTGAACGCTGCCCTTTACGTCTCTTGAGCGTGCGTTCTCCGGATTCCCCTCTTCACCACATGGAGCCCGTTTCCGACAATGAAAAATCTTTCTTTCGTTTTGTTGATCATCATTGCCGCATGCGCCCCCCGCGACCCCGAGGTCGCGCGCTGGGAGCAGCGAGCCGACAACGTCACCATCATCCGCGACACCTGGGGCATTCCGCACATCTACGGTGAGACCGACGCCGACGTCGTATTCGGCATGATCTACGCCCAGTGCGAAGACGACTTCCCGCGCGTAGAACTCAATTACATCAACGCGATGGGCCGCCTGGCGGAGGCCGAGGGTGAGAGCGAGCTATACCGCGACCTGCGCATGAAGCTCTTCATCGATCCCGAAGAGATGCAGGCCCTGTACGCGGAGAGCCCGGATTGGTTAAAGGATCTGATGGACGCCTGGGCCGACGGACTGAACTACTACCTCTACAAGAACCCCGATGTGACACCGCGAGTAATCACGAGGTTCGAGCCTTGGATGGCCCTGACCTTCACCGAGGGAAGCATTGGCGGGGACATCGAGAGGGTTTCGCTGAGTGGTTTGGAGGAGTTCTACGGGGACCGCTTAGAGGAACAGCAACTCGCTGCCGCAAACACAGACCTATTCGAGGAACCCAGAGGATCGAACGGTTTCGCGATCGCACCGTCTAACACCGCATCGGGGAACGCCCTGTTTTGGATCAACCCTCACACATCGTTCTACTTCAGGGCCGAACTCCACATGGTGAGCGATGAGGGATTGAACGCCTACGGTGCTGTCACTTGGGGGCAGTTCTTCATTTACCAGGGGTTCAACGAGCGACTCGGGTGGATGCACACGTCCACCGGCTCCGACTTCATGGACGAATACCTGGAGACGATCGTCGAGAAGGAGGACGGGTTCTACTACCGTTACGGTGAAGAAGAACGTCGGTTGACCGAGAAGCAGATCGAGTTGCCGTACCGAACCGAGAGCGGGATGGAGGAGAAGGAAGTGACGGTGTACTACAGCCATCATGGGCCGATCGTGCGGGAGTTGGATGGGAAGTGGGTTGCCGTGAAGCTGATGCAGGAGCCTATCAAGGCGTTAACGCAATCGTATACGCGAACGAAGGCGACGGATTACGAAAGCTTCTATACGACCATGGAGTTGAACACCAACTCCTCCAACAACACCGTGTACGCGGACGCCGACGGCAACATCGCGTACTTCCATGGCAACTTCATTCCTCGGCGCGACACACGATTCAACTGGCGGCAACCTGTGGACGGCAGCAATCCGGCCACGGAATGGCAGGGTCTTCACACCGTGGAAGAGATCCCGCACCTGCTGAACCCACCGAACGGCTGGATCCAGAATACGAACAACTGGCCATACTCGGCGGCGGGAGAGCACAGCCCGCGCGAGGCGGATTCCCCTGCCTACATGTCATACTCCGGCGAGAATGCCCGGGGAAGGCACGCTATTCGGGTGCTGGACGACAAGGACGACTTCACCAAGCAGACGCTCATAGACGCCGCTTACGACAGCTATCTAACCGGATTCGAGGATCTAATCCCGGCATTGGTAAGGGCATACGACCGTACCTCGAGTTCCAACCCGGTAAAAACGCAGGTCACGGAACAAACAGAGATGCTGAGAAACTGGGATCTGAGGTTCGGAGTGGAGTCAGTGCCAACCTCTCTCGCGATCTTCTGGGGTCAGGAGTTGATGCAGGTTGCCTCTGCCGCGGCGCGGCGCGCCGGGGTTTCGGTGTACGACTACATGGGCAATCGGGTAACTAGGGCACAGCACCTCGAGGCTCTTGCGGCCGCATCAGCCAAACTCGAGGAGGATTTCGGCACATGGCGCACCCCTTGGGGTGAGATCAACCGTTTTCAACGGCTCACCGGCGATATCGTGCATCCGTTCGACGACGATGCGCCGAGCATACCTGTGGGCTTTGCGTCCGGCCGGTGGGGATCGTTGGCTTCCTACGGAGCGCGCGCTCGGGAGGGTACGAAGAAGTGGTACGGGACTTCCGGCAACAGCTTTGTGGCTGTGGTTGAGTTCGGCGAGCGCGTGAGTGCAAGAGCCATCACGGCGGGCGGCCAGAGTGGAGATCCCTCGTCGCCTCATTTCGACGACCAGGCGGCACGGTACGCCACTGGCGACCTCAGGGATGTGTGGTTCTACCGTGACGAGGTGGAAGGTAACATGGAACGCGAATACCATCCCGGCCATTGAGTCAGAGCGAAATCGGAATGCGAAATCGCATTGGTTGAGAGAGGAAACGGTTCAGTGAACACAACTGGAAAGCTCGGATTTAGAATCGTCACCGGCTGCGCGAGGCCGCCCGAAGACCTGGTGGCCGAATTCCGCGGCAGAGCATCATCGAACCTCGCTGACGCGATGGGGCGGTTTCACTTCATGGACCCGGGAATCAAGAGCCGTACAGGTATGCCCCTCAGCGGCGTGGCCGTGACCGTAGATGCCCGCCCGGGTGACAACCTCATGGTACACAAGGCACTCGCCGTCGCGCGGCCCATGGACATTGTCGTGGTGTCCACTAACGGGAACACGACCAGCGCGGTGTTCGGCGAACTCATGGGCCATACGGCTGTTGGCGCTAAGCTGGGCGGCATTGTCGTGGACGGCGCGATAAGGGACGTAGATGGACTCAGGGAGTTGAAGTTCCCCGCGTTCAGCCGGACCGTATCCCCAGGAGCAAGCGACAAGGATGGCCCGGGTGAAATCAACGTTCCGATTTCCTGCGGCAACACGGTCGTGATGCCGGGAGATATCGTGGTGGGGGACGAGGACGGTTTGGTGGTCGTGCCTCGCGAAACTGCCGAGGAAGTGTTGCGGAAGGTAGAGGAATTGGAGGCGCGGGAGAAGAAGAGAATCGAGGCAATCAAAGCAGGCGAACTATTCAAACCGGAGATCGACGATACACTCAGGAACAAGGGAGTAATTCAATGAGTACGGGGGCGCCACCCTTGCTCATGACGCCAGGGCCCACCCGCATTCCAGACCGAGTTCTGCAGGCGGGCACTCGCGTCGTTCACCACCGGACACCGGAGTTTTCCGCGGCGCTCGCGGAGATGGTGGAGTTGGCGCGACCTCTCTTTGGCGCGCCGGCTGCCGACATTCTTCCTGTCCACGGCACCGGCAGGGCGGCGATGGAAGGAGCTATCGTGAACTTCTTCCTGCCCGGGGACTCGGTCATTTGCTGCACCAACGGCACTTTTGGCGAGATGTGGTCCGGGTTTGCCGAAAAGTACGGGTTGAACGTGGTCCGCGTGGGGACGGATTGGAATCGGAATATTGATCCGGATGAAGTGGCGGATGCGATGAAGGCGCACCCCGGCATCAGGGGCGTAACTGTCGTTCAATCCGACACGAGCAGCGGCGTATTGAACCCTGTTGCGGAAGTTGCCAGGGTGGCTCGTGAGAACGGTGCGCTCGCACTCGTCGACGGGATCAGTTCGGTGGGGGGGGTGCCGTTTCTCTTCGACGAGTGGGAGCTGGATTTTGCCGTCACCTCCTCACAAAAATGCCTCATGTCGAGTCCGGGGTTGGCTCTTGCGGTTGTGGGAGACCGAGCCTGGAAGATGGCCGAACACGGCGGAATGCCGCGGGCTTACCTCGACTTTGCCGCAATCCGCAAGATCATGAATCGAGCGCTCCCAGAGACGCCGGGAACGACACCTGTGTCACTAGTATTCCAACTCCTCGAGGCCGAGAGGATGATCCACGAGGAAGGCCTACATTCGGTGTTCGATCGACACTCGGCCATGGCAGACAGAGTGCGCACACGAACCGCGGAACTAGGATATACCCTGGCTGGGTCTGCGATCGAGGAACGTTCTCCTACTCTTACAGCGCTGAATGTTCCTGAGGGCGTCGACCCGGACGATATTCGAGAACACGTCCTCAATGCCGGCATCTTGATCGCCGTTGGGCTTGGCACCTTCAAGACCAACACTATCCGGATCGGGCACATGGGTGACATCCGCATGTCTGACGTTGACAAGACATTGGACGCATTAGCCGAGTTTTGATGGCAGGCCGCACATTCGCTGAGAAGGTCCTTTCGGCAAAGTCGGGGACTCTCTCGCACGCCGGCGACTTCGTGGTGTGTTACCCGGATATGATACTCGGCACCGATGGCTCGACGCCGACGGCAATCGACCTATTCGAGCAAATGGGCGCTAGTACGGTACTGCACCCCGATCGCGTACTCCTCTCGCAGGACCATTATTCGCCTCCTACGTCGGAAGCGACTCGGGGTTTTCACGACCTTATGGCGGCCTTCGCCTCGCAACACGGAGTGGAACTGCTCGCCGTCGGTGAGGGAATCGGGTTTCGCGTCGCCGTGGAAACCGGGCGAGTTCGGCCAGGTGATCTGGTCGTCGGCGCTGACAGCCATACGGTCACGTGCGGTGCAGTTGGGGCGTTTGCAACCGGCATTGGTTCCACGGACCTGGCAGCCGCTTTCTTGACCGGACAGGTGTGGCTCCGGCTTCCGGAGACAATACGAGTCGAACTCCGAGGGAGTCTGCCGCCTGCCGTTTGCGCCAAGGACGTTGGCCTGGAGATCGTTCATCGATTTGGTTCCGAAGGTGCGTCCTACAAGGCGTTGGAGTTCGTGGGTTCCGCGGCAGAATCGTTTTCTCCAGACGCGCGCTCGGTGATCTCGAACATGTCAGCAGAAACCGGTGCCAAGATCGGCGTATTCCCAACACTCGAGTGGTGTTCCGATGATGACGCAGAATTCTCCGACGAATTGCAGATCGACTGCTCCACCCTGCAACCGCTTGTCGCGGTCCCACACGACCCAGCCAATTGCGTTCCCGTACCAGAGGTGACAGGGACGCCGATCGACTGGGTGTTTCTGGGCACGTGCATAGGTGGTCAGGCGGACGATCTCCAGGTGGCGCTCCGAGTGTTGGAAAACGTTGGAATTTCAGACACGGTTACAGTTGTGGTCACGCCCTCTTCCGGAAAGGCACGAAGCGCGCTGGAGCAAGACGGCAGCCTAGCTCGATTCGAGTCGCTTGGCGCGATAGTGACGGAGACGGGGTGCGGGCCCTGTTGTGGAACTTCCCCACCCATCCCTCCGCCGAACGCAACCGTCTTGTCCACGGCTAACCGCAATTTCCAAGGAAGGATGGGACAACCGTCGGCAGCGATCTACCTGGCGTCACCGCTCACGTGTGCAGCCGCCGCCGGCGCCGGTCTTGTTGTCGATCCACGCGAGGTGACGTGATGCGAGTTCTAACCGGTCGGGCGCGACGGCTCGGAGATCGCATCAACACCGATTACATCATCTCGTCGAGCAGGAAAAAGGAAAGCCTCGACCCGCACGAGTTGAAACGATGGCTTCTGGAGGTGGTAGACCCCGGATTCGCGGCTTCAATACGTACAGGCGACATCATCGTGGCAGGCGAGTCGTTCGGGTGCGGTTCCGCAATGGAGGTGGCGGTAACGGTCGTGAAGGCCACCGGTATCCCGGCTGTGCTGGCTCAGAGTTTCTCGCGCACGTACTTCCGGAACGCAATCAACAACGGGCTCTTACCTGTGGAATGCGACACTTCAGGAGTATGTGAAGCAGACGAATTGTCGTTGCGGGTCGACGAGCGTCGCGTGTCGGTCGTCAATGAGTCGTCTGGCACGGAGATCGACGCCAAACCACTGCCACCATTCGTGCTCCAGCTCTTGGATGCAGGCGGTCTCGTACCATATCTGAAGACGAGAGGGCGTTTTTTGGAGGCCCCGCCTTGAAGCTCACCACGAGAATACTCTTTGGACTGGTGATAGGTGCAGTAGTGGGAATGGCTGTTCAAGCGTCGGGGTCGGAGGGCACCAAGGAAGCGGTGCTTGCCTTCGAACCATTGGGAACGGCTTTCATCCGACTTATCAGCATGGTCGTCGTTCCACTTGTCGTTGCAAGCCTGTTCGTCGCCACATGTTCTGTGGGCGATATCCGGCGCTTGGGGCGAATAGGCATTCGGTCCCTCGTCTACTTCCTCGTTACCACGCTGATCGCTTCGTCGATCGGTCTTGGCTTGAGTGTGTTGGTCAAGCCAGGTGCCAGGCTCGCAACGGATGTACGTGATCGCATAGCTGCTGATTACCGGGAAAACGCAGATGCGTCGGCCGCCACGGCTGAGGACGTGTCGCTGAAGGATCAGATCGTCGAGATAATCCCCACGAATCCGATTCGCGCTGCAGCGGACATGAATTTGCTGCCGCTCATCTTTGCCACGCTCGTTTTCGGTGCGGCGGCGTCAGTCTTGGAACCTGCGAAACGCGATCCGATGGTTGCGGTGATGGAAGGGGTAAACTCGGCAGCGGGCGTGATCATCCACTGGGTGATGAAGCTTGCACCATACGCAGTATTCGTTCTCATCGCCGGCGCCATGGCCCGGTTCGGACTCGAATTGCTTCGGGGACTGTTTCTCTATTCCATCCTCATAATCGTGGGCGAGTTGATTCACGGGCTCGGGGTGCTCATGGTGGCACTGCGCCTTGCAGGAGTGAGTGTATTCGCGTTCTTGAAGCATGTGGCAGACGCTCCCTTGCTGGCATTCTCGACCGCATCGTCAAACGCCGCCCTTCCGGTGAGCCTCGAGGTAGCAGAACGCAACCTTGGTATTTCAAAGGAAGTCCGGAGCTTTGTGTTGCCGGTCGGCGCCACTCTCAACATGAACGGATCCGCCCTGTACAAGGGATTGACAGTTCCGTTCATTGCTCAGGTATACGGCGTTTCGCTTGGCCCGGCGGAGTATGTAACCATCATCGTGGCATCTACCTTGGCCGCTGTAGCAGGGGTAGGTGTCCCAGGTAGCTCACTCGTCACGACGCTCATCGTGCTGGGTGCGATCGGAATGGGACCGCAGGCGGCGGCCGGCATAGCTCTCGTGGTCGGATTGGATCGCTTCCTCGACATGTTCCGCACGGGAGTCAACGTACTCGGCGACCTCACCTGTACGGCGATTGTAGCTAGGGGCGAAGGAGAAGAGTTGAGGGGCTGATGCTGGAAACACGACCCTGACCTCGGTGAGCGGCCTATGCTCGAGATCGGGCGATTCCAAACCAGGCACCTCGAAGCAGGTGTTGTTGTTTCCGGTCGTGTCAACTGTGGTCTAGTGGCGTCACGTCAGCTGGAGAATCGGTTGCGACTCGGCTGGCGTCGGGGGCTATTCCCGGGGGGAATACACTGCTGCCGCGCTAGCCGCCGCAGCACCAGCGAAGAAATACGCGATCTCGTTCGATGCGTTGAACCCGCCGTTCGGCCAGCCGTGTACAGCGCCCACGCCGTCCATTCTATACAGGACGACGTTGCCGCCCGTGGGACATGCTTCGAACCCTTCACGGTAAACGTCGAAATTGTAGTACGTGTCATAGCCCACGTACTCACTGGCGACACGATCGCCACAACCGTTTTGTGTCGCCCAGAACCCAACGGTGGAATCTGCCGATAGCAGTGACAGTGCACCCAGGTTCGGGGCACCATCCCAAGGAAATTCGTCGTCCTGCTTTCCGTGTACCATAATGACCGGCATCTCACGTGACGGCGCGCAGACCTCGGCAACGGGAACGGACATTGTCGCGCCAACGGTAGCCAAACCTGCGAACGAGTCACTTGCGTCGCAAATCACCTTTTGCGCCATCAGCGCACCTTCCGCAAACCCTGCCACAAACACGCTGTCACGGTTGATGTTGTAGTCGACCTCGAGAGTGTCCAGGAGATCTAGAACGAATTGCACATCGTCGACACTGTCAGCCTCGGCAGACGTGCAATCGCATCCGTAAGCCCAGTCTGTTACAGCGTACGGATAGACAGCTAGAAAACCGTAGTAGTTGGATTCGATATCGAATGATGAGAGGAGTCTCATGTCGAAACCGTCGCCTCCGGCACGGTGGAACAAAATCACGACTGGTGGCGAAGTCGACATGTAATTCGGCGGGAGGTGTATCTCGAAACTCCTGGTAATGCCGCCTGACTGCAGCGTGCCAGCTCGATCGAACTCCTCATCGCCAATCTCCACTGTTTGCTCAACGCCGCACGAACACAGGCAAACGCAGCCGATTGCTACAGCCAGGAAATTTGGTACTGCTATACGGTGCTGCATGTGAAATCCTATGCCGAGCGGAATCCGAATACCACTCCACGTGTTATGCGATATCTGATCGCTATAGGAACTACGGGTATCTGTAATAGTACTCATTCTCACGGCAAGTGTTTCAATACTCAGCAAATAGTGACTGGGGGAGTAGGGAGTAAGGAGAATGAAGTCTGAGTATCTAACCCGGGGAATACTTCACTTACGAGGTCGGGTTCCGAAGAACAACACAAACACGTAGGCGAGGAGAACCGCACCTCCCAATATGAACACCAGCCACTCATTGGGGATCTTCCTATCCGCGATTTTCCAAAAGACAGCGCCAGCTTTTTTCTTCCATTCGACCACACGCGCGACCATGGAACTAGCCTCGGCCACGCTACTCCGCCGGCCGGCCGGTTCCTGGTGCATCAGTGATGATCGCGCTTCTGTGGCAGGGTGGGCAGCTCACCTGGTATATGTGCCCCCGTATTTCTTCGCCAGCGATCGGCCCAACCACCTCCAGCATTTCACCACAGCGCGGGCAGTCAATTTCGGCATCGCGCGTGCCCATCAGCTCTCGGATCCTATGTACTTCGTCGCGCGTGAACGTCACCGGTGTGTGAATGAAACGGGACATAGCCCCTCCCGACTATGTCAAAGCTATCAGCTTTGATTCGGACCGTCACTCGCCACACTCATCTCAACCTGGAACAGCGGGTGTTTCAATACGCAGGTCCGGTTCGTCGTGCAGGAATCTCACGTGTAGTGTACCAATTACGTCGCCAGCCGCAGAAAGTTCCGGTTTTTCATATGTCTCGATCGCCAGCCTCGATTCGGTGTCGAGATGAACGCCACATTTTCTGAGGCCATCACCCAACTCAACAACCCTATTCGCTGGAACCTCGACACGAAGTACCAGAGCCGTATTCGAAAACCGCTGTGACTCGAGTACGAATCCTCCTAATAGTGGCACCAGGTCGGTCGCACAAAAGGTCACTTCATGCCGCTCAAATCGAGTCCAGCCAAACAGTCTAAGCATCCGCTATTCTTGCGCTAACGCCTCCACCGGATTCACGCTGCTGGCCCTGGCCGCTGGGACCAGGCTCGCAACGATGCACGCCACCAGGAGCACTACAACAACGGTCATGAAAACCAGCGGGTCCTGTGGAGTTACGCCGAACAGGTAACCTTGGACCAGTCCACCTCCCGCGAGAGCCAATCCGACGCCCAAGGCCGCACCCACACAACCCATGACCAGACTCCCCAACACTACTCTCCGTACTACGGAAACAGCTCGGGCCCCCAATGCCATTCGAATGCCGATCTCCCGTGTACGTCGTGCTACAAGTGACGCTTGAACGCCATATAAGCCAACCATGGCAAGGAAAAGAGCGATTCCCGAAAACAACCCCGCAAATACGGTCCAGACACGGCGCGTGGCGAGCTGGTCATCCCTCAGCCCTTCTAACGTGTTGATGGAGATGGCTAGGTTGGGATCGAACTCCCGAATGGCGCTCTCCACCAACCCCGCCAACGTCATCGGGTCCGGTCCAGTGGCCACATGGAAAGTCATCCTGCCAGAAAAGACCTGAGCTTGAGAGAAGTAGACGAACGGCACCGGATTCTCTCCCAACCTCCAAACCGTGGATGTCTCGGCAACGCCCACCACAGTGAAGCTGAAGTCTGGCAAGGTTAAAGTCTCGCCGATCGGATTCCGGTCTGGCCACATCTGCTCCGCAAATAGCCGATTGACCACAGCAACCGGTTGTGTCGCTTTCGTGTCGCCTACCTGAACGCCGCGACCAGCGATGATCGGAATTCCAAGTAGGTCGAAGTAGTCCGGACCAACCATGTTCAATCCAGCCCACAGGCCATTCTCGGCGAAGGCCGTTCCGGGAACTACAAATGTCCACTGCATGCGTGGGCGGAAGATCATCCTCGTCGCCACTGTGGCCCCCTGAACTCCGGGCATGCCTCTCAACCGCTCCAACACTCCTGAGACAAAATCAATGCCCTGTTCCTCAGAGTACCCGTGATTGTCCAACTGCATGCTCAGAAGAAGTCTGTTCTCCGGTTCGAACCCGAGATCGACTCCCTCAGCCTGGTGCAAGCTTCTCGCGAAAAGTCCTCCCACCACGAGGAGAACGATCGACAAAGCGGTTTGTCCCGCAACGAGCCCACCACGGAACACCGCCCGCGCACGTCCCTGACCCGGTCGCTGCAATGCTTCGAGTACGTTCACATTGGATAGCATCCACGCCGGGGCCGTTCCGAAAAGAAGTGCCGCCAGAGTCGATAGAAGCACAGCAAACGTTACCACTGTGACATCCGGAGAAAGGTCGAATGCTACGGACCAAGGCAGTGTGGCTGCAGCGGCATCCGTGGATAGGAACGCCAGCAAGACTCCAAGAGCCCCTCCAATCGCCGCGAGAATCAAGCTTTCCGTCAGCAGCTGTCTCAACAAACGACCGCGCCCCGCGCCTATGGCCGCACGTATTCCCATCTCTCTTTCCCGACCTGCTGCTTTGGCTATCAGGAGAATCGCCAGGTTGGTACATGCTATCAAGAACACCGCACCGACCACGAACCACAGAAACGTCAACATTTGCCTGGCCTGGCGTGCTTCCCAAGGAGTCAGATGAAACTGACTTCGGATGTTTACTTGGTATCCCTTACCGTAAACCTCCGTCGCCCAATCGGTGAATTCTGCATTCCACCGATCCTGCAGTATTGCCATCTGTGGTGCGGCCGTCGCGACATTGAGACCGGGTTGAAGCCGACCTACCAGCTGGAGGAAACGTGAGGCCTGAGGCCTGCCGGATTCCGAAAACCGCTCGAGGGCTTCTTCGAAACCTCTGCTGATGGCACCGGCCGCCATGATCGGTACGTACAGGTCGGGAACCTGGTGTGTCGGGTTGACTCCCTTGAATTCCGCGGGAGCGATACCCACAACACGGAAGGGTACTCCGTTCAAGTACAGGGAACGATCAGTCAACCGCGGATCACCCCCGAATTGGCGCTGCCAGAATCCGTGGCTGATTACAACCTCCGGCCGATCGATCTGCGTCTCGCCCACCCTGCCGGTGTATCCTGCGCCTCCCAGCAGGGGGACGCCGAGCATGGTGAAGTAGTTGTTCGAAACCACCCAGGCACTCGCCTGGACACGGTCGTTGCCCTCGCCGACAGCAACCTCTCCACCGTTCCTAGGGTTGCGCCCCCGTGTGCCAGGAAATCCGCCGAATGCCATAACATCCTGAAACGCGCTTCCATGCTCGCGGTAGAACTCGAAGTCGTAGTAACCGAACTCGGCTACGCTGGCGTCGAGCCTTACCAATTCATCCGGGTTCGAGATGAGCGGGGGTGGGTCTAGGAAAATCGAATCCGCGATGGTAAAGATCGTCGTGTTGCCGCCGACGCCGCAGGCCAGGATGAGAACCGCAACTGCTGTTGAAGCCGGATTTTGCCGCAGACGCCTCAGCGCATATGCAAAGTCCTGCCGCGCGTCGGAGAGGCCTTGCCATCGGTGTCCCGATTTCTCAGGCTGACTCGGACCCTGCACCTGAAGGCTGGATTTGAACTCTCGGTTTCCGCGTCGGACACCACGCCACTTGCCGATCACTTTCCACACAGGAAGCATGAGGATCTCCCTCCAGAACCTCCGCCGTGCTTCGGTGAGACCGTACGCGTCGCTCCATCCGCAGAATGCCTCTTGGAGATCCCCCGTCACCTCCATCCGCCTGTTTCCTCGACAGAAAAAGTTGAGCAAGCTCAGCGCGATTTTCGGAGGTGTTCTCATTTCAATCCACCTTCCTCGAGGACTTTGGGATCCACCTTCGCCCACATGGTCTCACGTGCACGACGGGCTTCTGAGACGGCCGCAACTCCAGCCGGCGTCAACTGGTAGAGCCGCTTTCTGCGTCCACCCCTCGTCGGGGAGGGCTCACTGAACTCGGATCTCACCAGATCTTTTTGCGACAAGCGATCGAGCGCAGTGTAAATCGGTCCCAACAACACCGGTCTGCCGGCGTCGGATTCCAGGATCCTTTGAATGGAGACTCCGTACGCGTCCTCGCCGGCGACGAGCACGCTGAGAAGTACGAGTTCCTCAAATTCCCGCAGTCTGTTTCCCATGACCCACTCTCCCTGAGACAGGCGGCTAGGTCATTACTCCTACGAGGATGATAGAAATAGGTTTCAAAAGGCACGCCGGCCTCCTCACTCCCCTTTCAACACCTCCGCAGGTTGAATACCCAGCACCCTCCGCGCGGGTAGATAACTGGCTATTACGCAAACTCCGATAATCAGAAGCAGGACCGCCGCGTAGGTGGCAGGGTCCCAACTCTCCACGCCGAACAGGAATCGGGTCAGCAGCCGGCTGGCCCAAAATGCACCCAGCAACCCTCCCAGAATGCCGACTGCGGTTGTGCGGAGGCTGCCCCGTAGGATCAGGTGTTCGAGGTTCGTTTGCCTTGCGCCAAGCGCCACTCGGATCGCTAACTCCCTGGTGCGTGAAGCCAACGATCTCGCCACGACACCAAAGATGCCCACCGCTGCAAGTACGACTGCACACGTGCCGAACATCACTACCATCAACGCCCTAAAGCGCTGGTCGGTGGCAGTGCGTTGCAGGACTGTTTCTATCGACAACGCTTCCTTGACCAGTAGGTTCGGCTCGATCCCGCGCGCCGCTGCCGCGAGTTGCGGCAGGATGTCGGTTGGATCGATAGCGGTTCGCACTGTTACGGCAAACCGCATCCCATTGCGGTTGGGACTCTGCAAATAGGGAATGTAGACCGGCGAAAACGCCGCTTCGCCCGGACCACTATGTTTGACGTCACCCACAACCCCTACGACCGTGGACCACGTCGTGTCGCGCCCCATGCGGATCCTCTGCCCTATCGGTGGATAATCCGGCCATAGCTGCCTCGCGGTCGTCTCTGAGATGAGAACCACGTTGTTGCCATCCAAACCATCAGTGCTGGTGAAATACCGACCTGCGAGGAGAGGAATACGCAACACGTCATGGTAGTTGGGTAATACGATGTCATACCGAACCCTCGGCAGGTTCTGGCCATCCCCGAGGTCTTGTTCCTCGACTTCCAGTTCCTCACGCCATAACCCCATCACCATCGGTACCGACCAGCTCCCTGTCGCGCCCACAACGCCCGGTATCGCCTCGATCCGCTCAACCACTTCCTGGTTGATACGCGGCCGCTCCGGCCTCGGCGATTCATCATTTGCAGTGCGGAGAGCAACTAGGTTCGACGGATCGTACCCGGTGTCCTCGGCGAACAGATTCCATAGGGTACGCGTAAACAATCCAGCAGCAACCAGAATCATGACTGTGAGCGCCACCTCGAGTCCAACGACTACCGATGTTGCGCGACGGCTCCGCGTGAGTGTTCTGCCACGCATGCGCTGTGTGACGTCACCCCTGGACCACCACCCCATGGTGAGAGCGGGGAAAAGACCGAATACGAACGCAGCTGCGATTCCCGTAACACACGCGAAAAACAGCACAGTGGTGTTGAGCTGAAGTTCAGACGCCGCCGATCCTGGAGGTGCGATCGCTACGAACAGCCTGGTGGCACCGTAGGCAACGGCCGCCCCGGCAGCACTACCTGCCATTCCCAGCAGAAAGCTCTCAGCAAGAAGCAATCGCATTATTCGACGTACCCCTGCGCCCAGCGCCGCTCGCGTGGCAATCTCCGTCTGTCGATTCAAACCCTCGCCGAGTAGGAGCGTTGCCACATTCCCGCAGGCGATCAGCAGTAGCAGTAGTGAGGGAATGGCAAGGAGAAGTACCTGCGACGGCAACCCTGCAACATCGAGGTCTTCGCGGTAGGCGAGTTTGACGCGGATCGGCCCGACAGGATCGAGCCCGGCGAGGACCGCTTCAACGTCGGCCTGCGCTGCCTCGAGGCTGATGCCCGGCCGCAGGCGCGCTATGGCCTCGAAGCTATACCCCTCTCGGGCATAGTACCAATCCGGTCTGCTACGGCCACCATAGTTCTGGCCATTCGGCACCCACAGAGGGCGCTCGCCCGTCTCCCTGGAGCTGAGCAACCCCCGCGACTCCCGGAACAAGTCGTTTTCAAAGCGAAACTCGCGCGGCATCACCCCGATCACCGTGAATTGGTCGTGGTCGAGCGTAATCGTGCGGCCGATCACATCGGGGTCGGCGCCGAATTCGCTGCGCCATAATCCGTCTCCAAGAACGACCACATTCGATGGTAATGGGCCAAGCTCGTCGGGATGGAACCAACGACCTAGCTGCGGTCGTATTCCGGCTACGTCCGAGAGTCCCGCTGTGCCCTCGCCGACCATGAGGTCGATAGGATAGCCCTCCCCTCGAAGTGTCATTGAGGCGTAGAAGTAGAGCGCAACTCCGTCGAGAGTTTCGACGTTTTCCTCCAACGCCTGGTGCTCAGTGGGATAGAGGGAGGCCGTTTGCCAATCTCCTCGCGAATCTTGCCGCTCCGTCCAGATTGATACCAACCTGTCCGCGTCTTGGTACGGCAGGTCTTGCAACAGTGCTGCATCCGCGACGGAGAACACCGTAGTCGTTGCTCCGATTCCGAGAGCCAGCGCAACTAGGACTACGGACGTGAAGAGAGGACGACGTCTGAGCGTACGAACGGCGAACCGGATATCCTGCACCATGTCTGCCGCGAACCCAATTACACCGCGCCGCCGACTCAACACACGTTCCCTGTCCTCCACCTTCCGCGCAGCTGCGCGCAATCGAGCTGACGGTCCTGAACCAGAGAAATCTTCAGTCAGACGCTTCCAATCACCCACCTGCCGCAGAGCGAATTCCGCCGCGTCGTCAACCGGGTGGCCCCGCGAAATTGCGTCGCGGTACGCATCGTCGGCGTAAGAGGCCAACTCCTCGATCACCTCGTTCTCCCGCTCCGCCGAGACGCCGGTCAGATCAAGCCGCTCGCGGATATCACGCTTCCAGTCACGCATGGTCCCACTCCAGCACCTGGTTCATTGCACCCGCGAAGTCGGTCCAGGTTGCTCGAGCCGCGCCAAGTGCTTTCTGCCCCTTGGCCGTGAGCCTATAGAACTTGCGCCTCCGTTTGCCGGCCTGCTCTACCCACCGGCCGCTGATCAAACTGCGTTCCTCCAGCCGCGTGAGTATTGGGTAGAGGGATGAAGCCTGGAACTGCAGCTTGCCGCCCGACCTGCGTTCGATGAGCTTGCCGATCTGGTATCCGTGGTGTTGTTCCTGCTCCAATACGGATAGCACGAGGAGTTCGGCACTGCCCTTTTTCAGCTGGGAGTTGAGCATGTAGAGTCCTATATGTATGAGTCAGACATATGTGAATACACCATAACATACGGAATGATGTTCGTCGAGTTTCATCTAACGACAGGCCGAATGCGCAGGGTATGCTGACAAGTAGCTCCATTGACATCCAAAAAACATCAGCCACCTTACCTAAGAACCTTAGGGTAGGTGTTGATGCCAACAGAATCGCTCGATCTAATCCGCGGCACTCTCGACGTCCTCATATTGAAATCGCTGAGTGATGGACCGCAACACGGCTATGGCGTCGGGCGTTGGATTCGCGAGGAAACCGAGGGTGAGCTGCAGATTGAGGAAGGCGCGTTGTACCCGGCTCTGCACCGCCTCGAAAACCGCAAATGGGTCTCCTCATCATGGGGATTAACAGAGAACAATCGCCGCGCCAAATACTACCGGATGACGGCGAAGGGTAAGAAGCACCTGAACGCAGAGGTTGAGCGGTGGACGCGCTATGCAAACGCCGTCGGCAGGATCCTCCATCCGGCACGGCAGGCATCGCGGTGAAACGCCTGCCGAGGGGCGTCCGGAAGTACACGCGCGTATCCGACGACACGTCCTGCGTGCACGACGACGTAGATGCAGAGATCGAATTCCACATCGACCGCCTTACCGATGAGTTGATGACGGAGCAAGGGTTGAGCGAGTGCGACGCGCGAGCCGAAGCAAGTCGGATGTTCGGAGACACTGCTAGTACCCGCAGCGCGTGCACTAGGCTCAGCCTTCGGCGAAAGAGGCACAGAAGACTCAGCCACATGGTTGGCGGTTTCGTGCAAGACCTGCGGTACGGGCTCCGCGCGCTGCGAAGTCAACCGATTGTGACCGCGGCTACTGTCTTGACCCTGGCACTCGGAATCGGCGCTAACACAGCCGT
Source organism: uncultured Gemmatimonadaceae bacterium (assembly GCA_964436395.1). Classification (GTDB taxonomy): domain Bacteria; phylum Gemmatimonadota; class Gemmatimonadetes; order Gemmatimonadales; family GWC2-71-9; genus JBDGYW01. The sequence continues at coordinate 17,996 of CAYTDU010000007.1, forward strand.
GTTCACCGTCTACCACTCAGTACTCCTGGAACCGTTTCCATTCGAAGAACCCGAGCAATTGGTGCAGATTTGGGAAGCCAACCCTGAAGCACTTGCACGCGGCCAGTTGGCATATGCCGACCTCGGCGTGAATCCCGTCAACTATGTCGACTACCGCGATCAAGGCACCGCATTCGACAACATGGCCTACCTGTTGGATTATGCCGAAGATGGAACAGTGACCGTTGGGAGAGACACAGATGTAGCAGAACGAGTCGGGGCCTGGAGCGTCTCGGGCTCGTTGTTCGACGTGCTCGGCGTGCGCCCCGTGTTGGGACGTACGTTCCTCGAGTCCGAGCGTGCACCGGCTGGCGACCGGTCCGGTAGATGGGTCGAAGTGGTGATCATCAGTAACGAATTGTGGCGCAGCACGTTTGCGGCGGACAGCAACATAATTGGACGGCGTATCGCGGTAGACGGTGCATATGCGACGGTCGTTGGTGTTCTACCGCCGGCATTCCAGATACCACCGCTGAGCCAGTGGGGTTCGGTGGACTTCCACAAAGCAGATGTCTACTTGCCGCTCCACATTCCAGCATTCGAGATGGGGCGGCGGTTTCACATGTTCAAGGTGATCGCTCGTCTCAAGCGAGATGTTAGTGTGGAACAAGCCGGAGCGGAACTGCGCACGATTGCCGCCCGTCTAGAAGAAACGCATCCCGAAACCAACGCCGGCTGGACTGCCGAGGTTTCCCCGCTGCGTAACATCTTGTATCGGGATTTTGGAAGTGAGTTGACGCTCCTGATGTGCGCAGCTGGATTGGTACTACTGATAGCATGTGCCAACGTAGCCAACATCCAGCTTGCGAGAGGTGCGGCGCAGCTTCGAGCGATCGCAACCCGGGCCGCTCTCGGCGCCGGACGCGCGGGCGTGATCCGCCATCTTCTCGCAGAGAACTTGCTCCTCGCCGCGATGGGCGGAATGGTCGGTGTGCTGATCGCCTACTTCGGAACGCAGCTGTTGATCTTGTTTGTTCCCGGCAACCTTCCGCGGGCGCCGGAGGCGGGCGTCAGCATGCCGGCGTTCGGCGTTGCCATCGTGCTTTCGCTGCTTGCGGGTCTAGCATTCGGTCTCGCGCCCGCGGTCGCTTCCTCGCATAGGTCACTCGTCGATGCACTGAAAGAGGGCGGTAGATCTGAGTCGCCCAGCGTTCGAAGATGGCGAGTTTCGAGGCTGCTGCTGCCCAGCCAAGTAGCGCTCGCGGTCGTGCTGCTGATCGGGAGCGGTCTTCTATTGAAAAGCCTCATGCGATTGAGCAGGGTGGATCGTGGATTCGATCCCGCGAATGTGTTGGTCGTGAAGGTGCACGCTGGAAGCCACCATCCCGTACTCGGCAGTCAGATGCCGGTTCATCCGGAGTGCGCGTCACGCGCCGCAGCAAGAGCGGAAGTCTTTCGCGAGATACTGACCCGGGTGCGCGAGCTACCCGGCGTTATCGACGCTACGACAGCCGCATTGCAGCCGCTCCATGGTGGTATTGGGTTTCTCCCGTTGCGGATACAAGGAGCATCAGAGGAGCCGAGGTACACGAGGCACTCGGAGGTAGGTCCCACATACTTCCGGACCATGGGGATACCCTTGCTTCGAGGAGAAGGGTTCCCCGATAGAGAGTTGGGCAGAGCGGGCGGAAGAGTGGCTGTGGTTAGTCAGACTCTGGCGCGCACATACTGGCCCGATCAGAATCCCATTAGTAAGCGGATCGGGTTCTGGGAGTGTTGTGACCTTGAGATCGTCGGAGTTGTCGGCGACGTGGATGACCGCGGTGTGGACGACGCAACGTTCAATACGTCAGTCGATCCAAAGGCGGTCGTGTATGCTGAGCCTGGGTGGAAACCTGCTGGTAAGGACGACGCACAATCCACATTCCCTCATTCCCACAATCCGGGGCACATACTCAGATGTTTTGACCGGTTTCGTATTGGAGTTCGACACTATCGAGGGTCTGCAGTCTGACACGCTTGCTAGGCCGAGGTTCTACTTGCTCTTGGTGGGGGTGTTTGCGGCAGTCGCGCTAGTTCTCGCGGTCGTAGGCATCTACGGTGTCGTTGCACACAGGGTGAGTCAGAGGACGCAGGAAGTGGGTGTGCGCATGGCATTGGGAGCAGACAGCTCCGATGTAAAGATGATGGTGGTGCGTCAAGCGTTGGAGCCGGTAGTGCTCGGTCTTACGGCTGGACTTGCAGGTGCGGCTGCAATCTCCAAGGTCATGTCGAGCCTGCTTTACGGCATGGCGCCGGTTGACCCGGCCACGTACGCTGGCGTCGCGGCCATCCTTATAACAGTTGCGGCCTGCGCCAGCTATCTGCCGGCGCGCCGTGCCAGCAGGGTCGATCCGGTGCTGGCTCTACGTACCGAATAACTTCTCCTACTCCCGTCTCAACGCCTCGACCGGATCGACCTTCGCCGCTCGGCGGGCCGGCAGGTAGCTCGCAGCCAACGCGGCAAGCCCCAGTAATGTTGTCACCGAAGCCAGCGTCAACGGATCAATCGGTTCGACCTCGAACAGGAAATCCTCGATGGCACGGGCTGCAACGAGTGAGACGATCAGACCGATCGCTACTCCGCTGCCCAAGAGCACAAGCCCCCGGTTGACTACGTTGCGAACCACATTCGTAGTTGCCGCGCCGAGTGCCATCCGGATTCCGATCTCATTGGTCCGTTGCGTGACCGAGTACCCTAGTACTCCGAAGATACCGACCACCGACAACACTGCAGCAATCCCCGCGAGCGAACCCATGAGCAGCGATCTAACCCGCGGCCCTGCCACCGACCTGCTCATGCGTTCCTCGAGAGTGTTCAGGTTGGCTATCGGCAGCTCGGGATCGACCGAATTGACTGCCTCTCGTGTCGCGGCGATCACGGCCGTGGGTTGTATCGCCACCTTGAGAAGAACGTTCCTTCTGCGGTGGTAGGGGTCCACGGTACCGTACACAGTGGGATAGGGTTCCGTGCCCAACTGGCGACGGACATCAGCCACGACCCCGACGACAGTGCGCCACGGTGTCTCGCTTGTGATTCTCCCGAACCTTATTCTCTTGCCGACTGCGCTTTCGCCTGGCCAGTAAGTCTGCTCCAGCCCCCTACTTACCACCACCACACTTTCGACTTGGGCCTCTTCTTCCGGCGCAAACAGGCGACCTCGGATGAGCGAGATTCCCATCACCTCGAAATACGAAGCGGAAACCTCGTTTCTGTAGAGATTGGTCTCAACCTCTCCTGCATCGGCCTCGACGACCGATCCGTTCGACCATCCTCCCATGAAAGGACCAACGACCGAAACGGCGGCCGCAGTAACTCCCGGTACTGCTCGCAGGGCATCGTTGATATTCTGATACACCGCCTGCACCGCTTCGTCAGATTCGTAGCGACCACCACGAGGATCGATACTCATCGTCACCACACCGCTGGCCTCAAAACCGCGATCCACTGACGTGAGCCTCCAGAAACTCTTGGCTAGGAGCCCGGCGCCTACCAGAAGTACGAAGGTGAGAGCCACCTCGAAGACCAGCAGTGCTGCCTGCGTGCGGTTGCGGTACCGTCCACCCGAGGTACCTCGCCCAGAGTCCTTTAACACGGCACTGAGCGGCGTGCGGAATACCGCGAGCGCAGGCAGCATCCCCACGAACGTTCCCGTCATCACCGCAAGCCCAGCAGCGAATGCCAGTACTCGCATATCAACACCGATCTCAGAAAGCCTTGGAGTCCCCGGCGGGAGTAGCGCCACGAACGGACCCACGCTCACCATGGCCAACGAGGTGCCTAATACGCCTCCTGCCACAGAAAGGGACAGACTCTCAGTAAGCAGCTGTCGCAACAACCTCCAGCTCCCTGCGCCGATCGAAGACCGAACAGCAAGCTCCCTGCGGCGCTCGGATGTCTTGATTAGCAACAGGCTCGCGATGTTGACGCAGGAGATGAGGAGGACCAATCCCACAGCACCTAACAACAGCAGCAGCGCCGGGCGAACGTCGCCTACGACCACTTCCTTGCGCGACATGAGTTGCACTCCATATCGCCTATCCGGGTTGCTTGGGTGCGGGTACAGGTCGGCGAGTCGCTCCTGCACAACCTCCATCCCCTGTTGGGCGAACTGGAGCGTCAAGCCCGGTTTGAGACGGGCGATGCCTTGCGCGAATTGGTTGGTTCGTTGGCGCTGTCGATCGGCATCGCTGAACGTGGTCCACAGTTCATTGTCGCTCGCATCAGGAAAGTAGAACCCCCGCGGCATCACGCCAACGATCTCATATTGCTGCTCGTCGAGAGTCATCGTCCGGCCCACGACACCAGAATCCGATCCAAACCGCCGCCGCCACAACCCGGAGCTGAGAACCACTAGTTGCGGACTGCCTACCTGGTCGTCTTCGGGCACAAACAGACGGCCGAGCATTGGTCGGACGCCCAAAGCCTCGAACACGCCGTGCGAAACCGCCCTACCCGTGATCCACTCGGGTCGGTCTCCTCCTGTTGCCACGTACGTTTTGCGGGCATAGATGCCGAGCGCGTCGAAGACTTCATTCATCTCGAGCCAGTCTTCGTATACCGGATATGACATACCCAGCCGATTCCATCCCGCTCTCAGACCCGGGTTGTCGGATTCCAGCCAGTCGGGAATTGTCTGGTAGGTCGTAACGAGACGTTCGGATTCAGGATACGGAAGTGGCCGCAGGATTACCGCGTCCACCACACTGAAGATGACGGTGTTCGCACCGATGCCGAGGGCGAAAAGCGCCAATACGACGGCGAAGAATGCCGGTTTGCGGCCGAAGGACCGCAGCGTGAATCGAAGATCCTGCATGAGCGAACCGACCGCGCGGATCCGCAAGGTTTGAGCGCGGTCCGCTGAGCGCCTCTTCTTGTGGGAGAGGCAGGCCATTGCGAGTGCACGAACCATCTCCCACCGTCCCCACCGGTTTGCTGCCGCTCTGCCATCCGCTGCCGCCTTTTTGCGATACCCCTCGTCCAGTTCACTCAAGAGCACTCGGGAATCGGTTCTCCCCAGACTCCAGCGCAGGAGCTTCCGCAGAAGCCAGTTCATATCACTCATTCCTCAATACTTGGACCGGATCGATCCTCGCCGCTCGCAAGGCGGGAAGAACGCTGGCGATCAGGCTGAACCCGAGCAGGGTCACTGCCGCAAATGTGTAGGTGGCCGGGTCCCAGGATTCGATTCCGAAGAGAAACCGGGACAAGCCCCGGCTGAGCCAGAGCGCCGCAATAAGGCCAGCGCCGATTCCGCCGCAACCGGCCAGCAGTGTTCTGCCGAGCGACAGCCTGATCAACTCGGTGCCCCGCGCGCCGATGGCCAATCTGATTCCCAACTCTCGCATCCGGAGCGCCACACTTCGTGAGGTTACGCCAAACACACCCGCCGCAGCCAGCATGGTTGCACACGCACCAAACACGATCATGAGAATGGTCCTGAATCTCTCGTTCCTTGCAGAGCGCGAGATCAATGATTCGAGTGTGCTCACGCGGGTTACGGGCGCATCCGCATCAACGGCCCAGATTGCGCCCCGCAGCTGACTTTGTACGGCTTCAGGATCGAGTTCCGCACGCACGATGAACGAGATGTTCGGTCGTGGGTTCAAGACGAAGGGCACATACATCGTGGGCACGAACTCGGCGTCCATCGACTCGTGACGGACGTCTCCGACCATCCCCACCACCGTCAGCGTGTCTCCAAAGAGCACTCTTGCCCCCAAAGGCGATTCCCCCGGCCAGAAGCGACGGGCCATGGTCTCGCTCACCACCGCGATCGACGCCAGCTCTGCCCGATCCGCTTCGGTTATCGTGCGCCCTGCGAGGAGCGGGATTCCCATGGTTTCGTGGAAACCGGCCAGTACCATCTTCGGACTCGTGTGCCGACTCCCTCCTTCCGGCTCTGCTTGACCCTCAATGCCGAAAGAGACGAGACTGGGAAATCCCAGGAAAGGCAGCGACGTGGTACCGCTGACGGCGGTGACGCCGGGAGTTGCGGCTAGTTCAGCGGCCATTTGATTGAACACCGCGATCCGTGATTCAGGTTCAGCATACTGCCCGACCGGCAGGCGTACCGACACCTGAGCAAGCCGAGCGGAATCGAACCCCGGGTTCACCGCCAGGAGGCCTGCGAAGCTCCGTCCCAGCAATCCAGCCGATACCAGCAGCAGAGCGGTCAGCCCGATCTCGCCTGCAACGACACCGAGCGATAACATAGACCCCTGAGCGCTGCCGATTGCCCGGCTGGCCTGAAGTGTGTGCTGGATCTTGCCTCTCCACACATTCCAAGACGGCGCCAACCCGAAGACGATACCGGACGTAATGCCGATGCACACTCCAAATAGGAGTACCGGACCGTTGACGGCAACGGATTCAAGTCTTGGAATCGGAGGTGCAAGTCCGATCAGCAGACGTGTGCCGACAACGGCCAACGCTCCGCCCGCGACGCTCCCAACGATCCCAAGCAGAACACCTTCGGCAAGAAGTTGACGGACTACGCGCCCACGACCCGCCCCAACCGCCAGTCGTGTCGCGATCTCATGTTGGCGGCCGGAGAACTCCCCGACGAGCAGTACTGCAACGTTTCCGCACGCTATCATGAGCAACACCAAAGCGGCGGTCAGGACCAGCCAGAGCGGTCGCCTCAATCCGGCGTCCTCTAACTCGTCCCGGAAGACCAGACGCGCACCAATCTCCTCCGCGCTCCTGTCTCCTCGCAGAAGCATCTCCGCCTCAGCTTGTGCGCGAGCGAGCGTCACACCCATGTTGAGACGGGCAACCGCGTCAAAGCTGTGGTCGTTGACCCTCAGGCGTGCGTTGTTTGCGCCCACTGGAATCCACACGGGGTAGTCTCCGGAGCCGGCAAAGATGCCCAGGCCGCGGACGCGGAGTTCTGGCGGAAGGATGCCAACCACCGTAAACGGCGTGTCGTTCAGGGAGATCGATTTTCCCTGCACATCGGAGTCATCTCCGAACCGGTCTCGCCAGAACGAGTGGCTGATCAACGCCACATGCGAGGCTCCTCGACCGTCCTCCCCCGGCAGGAAATCTCTGCCTAGAACCGGATCTATTCCGAGTACTGTCAGCAATGACGCAGACGCAGTCCCGACGTTGATGCGTTCAGGTGCGCCCTGACCCGTCAGCGTCATCACGGTGGACCCGTACAACGCAACTTCCTCGAACAGCGTCTGTCCGTCACGCCAGCGCTCATAGTCAGGCCATGACAGGTAGATCTGGTCCCAACTGGATGCCAGCTGCGGGTTGTCGAGCCAATCCGGGAAGGTTTCCCACACCTGCACCAGCCGGCCCGGATCCTCATAGGGGAGTGGGCGGAGCAACACAGCCTCCACAACGCTGAAGATTGCGGTGGACGCGCCGATGCCGAGGCCCAGCGTGCCGACTGATATGGCCGTGAAGAGAGGTTTTCGTCGCAGCGTCCGGAACCCGAAACGTATGTCCCTTAGGAAGTCTCTGACTGCCACTCCAGGGAAAACCCGTTCTCGATGATTCGGCGCTCGCGTTGAGTTCGATGTCGACCGCATCTTGGCGAACGTCGAAATGAAGACCGCCCGGGAGATTTCCCGACGACGCCAGCGCCTCGCGATTCTGTTGCCACTGGCCGCTGCGAGCCGGCGATATGATTCTTCCAGTTCGCTCGTCAGGATGTCGGCATCGACCTTCCCTAGGTTCAACCGCAGGAGTATGCGCGCCAGCCTGTTCATCGAGGGCTCTCCAGCTCAGCGTGGAAACCATCCCACAGGCTCATCAGAGCTG
>CAYTDU010000008.1:0-24681 GCA_964436395.1 uncultured Gemmatimonadaceae bacterium
GTTTGAGTAGGTGCTCGGCCGATAGCATCAACTCCTCGATCGTTGCGCTCATGCCACGTCTCATCAGCCTCCGCAGGCACACCGTTCTGGTACGTAAGTCACGCAAAATAAAGTACTTAAGTTGCCATGGTCAAGCTGGAACATGCAGCAAGGCCAGGCTTCCCGGGTCCAAACAAATGCGCAGCCGACCTTCCATCCGGCCTGCGAGGGAGTCCTGGTTACAGCATACGCTGCTGCGGTTGGAACAACCGGAGCTAGATTGTTGAGGTACTGAAGACCGAGCGGTCGTGCAGCGTGACTCAAAGGAAAGGGGCACGTGATGTGTGGACGATATACACTGTTCGCGTCACCGGAGGAAGTCGCCGGGATCTTCAACCTGCCGCTCCCAAAGGTAGAAGACGTGTTCGGAGGGGGGCCGCGCTACAACATTGCTCCCGCCAGCCAGGTTGCGGTCGTTCGTAAGCCCGGATCCGCAGATGACCGCGAGGTCATACTCATGCGGTGGGGTCTTGTGCCAAGCTGGGCCAAGGACTCAAAATCGGGTCCACTGCTAATCAATGCTCGGGGAGAGACCGTGGCTGACAAACCCGCATTTCGAGCCTCGTTCCGATCTCGAAGGTGCCTGGTAATTGCGGATGGTTACTTCGAATGGCAAAAACTGCCCGACCGGAAGCAGCCTTTTTTCTTCCAGGTGGACAATGGTGCATTGTTCGCCTTCGCTGGGATCTGGGATAGATGGGAGCCGAGCGCGGAAGGTGCTGATGCGATTGTGTCGTGCTCCATAATTACCACCCGGGCCAACGACCTCTCAAAACCTGTGCACGAGCGGATGCCGGTAGTCTTGAGCCAAGAGTCGTGGGATACGTGGATTCGTCCGGCTCAATATGACCGAACTTTGCAGCACACGCTCAAATCGTTGATCTCTCCCTTTCCGAACACAAGGATGAGCGCAGTTCCAGTCAACACTGTGGTCAACAACGCTCGGAACGACTTGCCGGACTGTATCGAGGCTATCGGACCTCCGCTTGAAGTGGCAGGTCCGTCGTGAGAATTCCATTCGCACCGGATCTGAGCGATGCTTGATCTTCTGCGAGACCTGCGTCCAGCGATCGTCGCGATCCTCTCTACAATTCTGGCGGTCGCAGTATCTGCCCACGTGGTTCTGAATAAACGTGACAACCGGGCTGCCGCTGGGTGGGTAGGGGTCGTGTTGTTCGTCCCGGTATTCGGTTCTGTGTTGTACGCGCTCTTTGGCATCAACCGGATCCGCCGCCGGGGGCGGACGCTGCGTAAGCTCGGACTGGACTTGCGCCCCCTCCTCAAGGATTCTCGGACGGATTGGAAGATCGTCACCGAGGTCGTGTCCGAGCCACAAGGCTATTTGGCGGGACTCGCCCGGGTGGTCAGCAGGGTGACACGCCGGCCGTTGGTTCCGGGGAACCAGCTCACACCGCTGAAAGACGGAGACAACGCATACCCTGAGATGCTCGACAGGATTGATAGCGCCACTCGGTCCATTGCGTTGAGCACATTCATATTCGACAACGATAGGATAGGGAAATCCTTTGTGCATGCGCTGGGACGCGCCGTTGAACGGCAGCTCGAAGTCCGTGTCCTGGTAGATGCAGTCGGCTCGCGCTACTCGTGGCCGCCGATAATGAAGGAGCTTCGGCGTGCCAACGTCAGGTATGCTCGGTTCATGCAGACTGTTGTCCCATGGCGACTGCCGTTCTTGAACCTTCGCAACCACCGCAAGCTCCTCATCGTAGACGGGGAGGTTGGATACACTGGCGGGATGAACATTCGCGAGGGGCATGTGCTGAGCGAGCAACCAAAACGCCCCGTCCAGGATCTCCAGTTTCGTGTCGAAGGTCCGGTTGTCAAACACCTCATGCAGGTGTTTACGGAGGACTGGGCATTCAGTACCAAGGAACTGCTTGGCGGAGACGCTTGGTTTCCGAAACTGTCGGAAGCGGGGCCGGTATTGGCGAGAGGGATCTCAGACGGTCCCGACGAGGACTTCGACAAAGCGCGCATATCCATGCTTGGAGCGCTGGCGACAGCTCAGCGTTACGTCACCGTTGTCACACCTTATTTTCTTCCTGACAATGAGTTGATCAGCGCACTTAGTGTTGCCGCGATGAGAGGTGTGGAAGTGCGCATCCTACTTCCAGAAGTGAACAACCAGGTGCTGGTCAAGTGGGCGTCCACCGCGCTTCTCTGGCAAATCTTGCAAAGAGGCTGCCGTGTCTTTCTCACGGCGCCGCCCTTCGATCACACAAAACTGATGTTGGTAGACGGCACGTGGACGTTCGTTGGTTCGGCGAACTGGGATCCACGAAGCTTGCGGCTGAACTTCGAGTTTAACATTGAGTGTTACGACGAGGGTTTGGGCACCCGTATGGCAGCCCTCGCACAAGAGAAACTCGCAACAGCCAGGGAGATCACCAAATCCAAGGTCGATGGGCGCAGCCTGCCGGTTCAGATCCGTGATGGGGTGGCGAGGTTGCTGAGTCCTTACCTGTGAGAAGTTGCTATATCCGGCAAAGCCAGTTGGGTTCGGGATTCTAGGGAGAGATGATGAATCACAAGTACGAAGGTTTCTTGCCGCTGGAGTTTGAGGAATACCAGCCGAAGGAGATGATCCAGCGCGCAGTTGCATTTCAACAGATGATGAGCCGCCGGCGGTCGGTTAGGTCCATGTCTTCTCGGCCCGTCCCGAAAGAGTGTATTGAGAGCGCAGTGCGGACTGCGGCATCAGCCCCGTCCGGAGCGAATCAGCAACCCTGGCATTTCGTGATTGTGGAAGATCCTCAGCTGAAGCGCACGCTCAGAGAAGCAGCGGAAATTGAAGAGAGGGAAAACTACAGTCACCGGTTTCCCGAGCGATGGTTGACCACACTTTCGCCGCTGGGTGTTGACTGGGAGAAGCCGTTCCTGGAAGATGCTCCTGTGCTGATAGTCGTGTTCAAAGAAGCTCACGGCATCGATGCTCACGGGTCCAAGGTCAAGCGCTATTATGCGAACGAAAGTGTCGGAATCGCGTGCGGGTTTCTGATTGCGGCACTGCATAATATGGGATTGACAACACTCACTTATACGCCGAACCCCATGGGATTTCTGTCGCGGATTCTCGATAGACCACCAAACGAACGACCATATATGGTGTTGCCGATCGGGTACCCTGCCGACGATGCACTGGTGCCTGACATAAGGCGCAAGGAGTTGGACGAGATCGCTGAATGGCGTTGAATAATGCTGTTCTGGCTCATGAGATTGGTGAACGATAGAACGGAGACCGAAATTGTTATCGTCGATCAAATCATTCTTCTCAAAGAATCTGGAACCGACATCTGAGGAAACGTCGAAATCTGCAGACAACGAGCCGCAGCACGATCCCATTCCCGTAGCCGCGTGCGCTTTGTTGTTGGAGTTGGCCCACGCGGACGAAGAATTCACGGACGATGAGCGAAGGCACATTGAAGCGGCTATGGCGCACCATTTCGATCTTCCCAGAGAGACTGTCTTGGAGGTCGTAGCATTGGCCGAACAGGAGAGGCAGCGTTCAGTAGATCTGTATCAATTCACGAGATTGATTGCGGAACGATATGACCTCGGGCAGAAAATGGTGTTGGCCGAAGTAATGTGGCGCGTCGTCTACGCGGATGGTGAGTTGGCGAAGCACGAAAGCTACCTGATGCGCAAGATTTCGAGCCTTCTCGACTTGAAGCCAGGCTTCTTGTCGGAAGCGCGCAACCGAGTGACGGGGCATATCGACTAGCTGGTATGAGTACAGAGCTAGACCGGAAATTTCTGAACCATCTCGCTGCAACGCGGTTGTTCGAACCACCTGGATTGGCGCTCCTAGCCGTCAGCGGTGGCGTGGACTCGGTGGCGTTACTCGATCTGATGGTCTGTGTCGCAGAGGAGCTAGGGCTGAGCCTGGCTGTGGCTCACGTGATCCACGGTATCTCGCAAGCGGCCGCCGACGCGGCGCCGGAGGTCAAGCAGCTGTCACGTAGCTACCACGTTCCATTCTATCTGGAGGAACTGGAGTTGGGCCCGGGTGCGTCCGAGACGTCCGCGCGACAAGGGCGATACGAAGCACTCCGAGCGATCCAGAAAGCCGTAAACGCGCGATATCTAGTCACTGCGCATCAATTTGACGACCAGGTTGAAACCGTGCTCTATCGGTTCTTGCGGGGATCCGGCCCTGCGGGTCTCGCAGGCATTCCAGCGAAGGGGCCGGATGGCTTGGTTAGACCACTCCTGCCTTTCGAACGGGTAGAACTGGAGCAATGGCTGTCGTATCGATTCCCCGACCCGTCGGTTCGTCCGGCCATCTTTCACGATCCGGCAAACGCAGATGCCCGTCACGATCGATCTTGGCTTCGACACCATTTGCTTCCATACCTGAGACAGCGTTTCGGGGCGGAACTAGATCGCAGACTCGAAGAAGTAGCAGTTCATGCCGCGGAAGACAGGGCTGCTTGGACGTCGTTGTTGTATGAATTGCCTGGCTTGGATTTTCGTTGCGAGCCCGGCGCAGTCGAGGTTGCTCGGGCACCCTTCGGGCGGTATGATAAGTTGTTGTCACAAGCGGTTTTGCGAGCTGCGGCGCGTGAGATCGGTTGCCGGCTGGGAAGAACTCATTCCGAGCTTCTGCAAGAGTTCGCAACGAGCAGTTCGAGTGGGCGCACTCTGCAGCTGGGATCGGAATTTTCGGCGACACTGGTCTTTGACAGACTCCGGCTAGGGAGGATAGCTCGAGATAGCGCACCAGAAGCTGTTGAACTGGATCTTCTCCGAGGGAGCAAGGGTGGCGTCACTTGGGGTGAATGGCAGTTCTCCTGGCGCACGGATAAGGTCGAAATGAGTGAGCGCGACTCTTTTGGAGCATGGGTTACGTATGGACCGTGCGAGATAAGGCCGTTTTGCGAGGGTGATCGTATCAATCCGCTAGGAGGTGTGGGAACCCGCAAAGTGAGTCGGCTGTTGATGGAGGCGCGAATCCCTGCCGAAGAACGAAAGCGGTACCCGGTCGTTGCTCGGGGGGACGATGTGCTTTGGATTCCCGGCGTTTGCCGCTCAGATTCAGCCTTGCCTGACATTGGCGAATTTGCTGTGCGAATGGATGCACGTGCCGGCTAACGATACAGGAAGACGTTCGGAGGCCGGGCTAGGGCCAATCCTGTATGACGAAATCACGATAAATCGTCGTGTTGCGGAACTTGGGCACGAGATTTGTGTGTATTATGAAGAGGGTGAGTTACTTCTCATCGGTCTCCTGAAGGGTAGTTTCATCTTCTTGGCCGACTTAGTGAGGAATATTTCCCGCTCGCACAGAGTAGATTTCTGTGTGGTATCATCGTACGGGTCGGGCACGAAATCGAGTGGTATGGTGCGTTTGTTGTACGATCCAGACGTGGCAATGGAAGACTGCCATGTTCTCCTCGTCGAAGACGTCGTGGAGACAGGGCAAACGCTGAATCGGTTGGTCGACATGTTTCGCGAACGAAAGCCGCGCAGCGTGGAGATCGTGACTTTGTTGCACAAACGGGTTTCGTCGGCTCTCGAGTACGAGCCTCGGTTCGTGGGATTCGAGGCACCTCGAGAGTTCTTGGTGGGATATGGATTGGACCACAACGAGAAATACCGTCACTTACCGTTTGTTGCGAGTCTGAAGGGTAGAGATGGCTGAACGAATGCCGCCTAAGAAAATGGGTTTTGGAATGATGAGTAAGAATCTGATGTTTTGGCCGCTCATCATTCTTCTCGGACTGTTCCTCTGGAATACGCTTGGTGATAGGCGCGAGGAATTCACCGAAGTACCGTACTCGGTGTTTGCCGGTGAGTTGGAGCGAAACAACATCGCCAGCGTCGAGATCACAAATGGAAAATCGATCGAGGGCGACTTCAAGCAGGGTGTTGCATTCGAGAGTAGGGACGTCGAGAAGTTCAGGACAATTCTACCCATCAAGGACTCCGAAGTGCTGCTCGAGAGAATCGAGCTGCAGAACATCCCGATATCTGCCAAGGAGCCAAGGGACTCTATTGGCACGCTGCTCTTCAGCATGCTTCCTTGGGTCATTCTGATTGGCCTCTGGATATTCTTCTTCCGCCAGGTTCAACAGGGTGGGAATCGTGCTTTTTCATTCGGCAAGTCGAAGGCAAAGCTACTCACTGGAGACACTCCCAAGGTCACTTTTCAGGATGTAGCTGGAGCGGATGAGGCGAAGGTTGAACTCGAGGAGATCATCGAGTTCCTCAAGGACCCACAGAAATTCCAACGCCTCGGCGGCAGACTACCCAAGGGAGTGTTGCTCGTGGGGCCGCCGGGTACGGGCAAGACGTTGCTGGCTCGCGCTGTTGCAGGTGAGGCCGGACGCCCGTTCTTCCAGATGTCGGGCTCCGACTTCGTGGAGATGTTCGTAGGTGTGGGTGCGTCACGCGTGCGCGATTTGTTTGAGCAGGGCAAAGCACATGCTCCCTGCATCATATTCATCGATGAGATCGATGCGGTTGGCCGCCATCGCGGTGCGGGGTTGGGTGGTGGACATGACGAGCGCGAACAGACCCTCAATCAATTGTTGGTCGAGATGGACGGCTTCGAGTCGAATGAGGGTGTGATTCTACTTGCCGCAACCAACAGGCCTGACGTCCTGGATCCGGCGTTGCTCAGACCCGGCCGGTTTGATCGCCAGATCGTGGTAGACATGCCCGATGTGCGCGGCCGCGAGATGATTCTAAAGGTGCATGTTCGGAAAATCCCCCTGGCAGGCACGGTCAAGCTAGACACCATCGCAAAAGCCACCCCGGGGCTCGCCGGCGCCGATTTAGCGAACATCGTAAACGAGGCGGCGCTATTGGCGGCGCGGCGCGACAAGCCGGCTGTTGACATCGACGACCTGGAAGACGCGAAAGACAAGGTCATGCTCGGTGTTGAGCGCAAGAGTCTGGTGATCACGGACGAAGAGAGGGAACTCACAGCGTACCATGAGGCCGGGCATGCACTCGTGAGTGTGGGCGTGCCGGGGCAGGATCCCGTCCACAAGGTTACGATCGTGCCAAGGGGGCGGGCGTTGGGTTTGACTTTTTCCTTGCCCGAGGAGGATCGCCACAATCACACCAAGGAGTTCATACTCGGGAAGCTGGCTACTGCATATGGTGGCAGGGTGGCAGAAGAGATCGTTTTTGGATCCGCCAAGGTCACAACGGGCGCCGCGCAGGATATCCAGCACGCCACGGAACTCGCACGCAACATGGTGATGAGGTTTGGGATGAGCGATGCAGTGGGGCCCGTAGCAGTCGGGGATCGTGAACATCAGGTGTTCCTCGGCAGAGAGTTCGCTCAGCACCGAGAAGTGTCTGACAAGACTGCGGAACTGGTGGACAACGAGGTCAAGCGCGTTTTGGACGAGTCGTATGACCGTGCCCGCCAGATTCTTCAGCGAGACATCGACTTGCTCCACCGCATGGCTAAGGCGTTGCTCGATCGCGAAACCCTCGATCGAAGGGAAGTGGAGCTCTTGGTCGAGGGCAAGGAACTTCCTGCCCCGGAAGACTCACCGAAGAGCGGGCTCGACGAACTCCCTCCACGATCGCGCGGCAAGGAAAAAACGGTATCGGACGGTGGTGGAGTGCTGGGTACTCCACCGGCTGAACCGGCCGGGGCTTGATGCCGCGCTTCCTCGCATCGCGTGACCCTGGAGCCATCCGGGAATCGCTGGTGCGAAGAGGCATGGAAGAGGACAGAGCGGCTTCTATCGTTGATGGTTTTCGCACCGTCACGATTCTTCTCGATGCGGTTGACGACGATTCGAAGCTGCTGCTGAGCCAGGCCGCATTACTGCATGGTTTGGAACTGGCAACCGGGGATGGGTGGCTGACTATTTCCGGGGCTGTCACGCGTCTTGCCGGTTTGGCTCGTTCCACTTCCGAAAAGTTTCCAGAGTCACTCGCGAAGGGCCTGGGTACCTGCCTCTCTCGAGTTGCGGAACCGCAGCGGCTCTGGAAGATGAGGTTGGGCACGGTCGTGGTGGACCGGCCTCTCGTCATGGGAATCCTCAACACCACACCTGACTCCTTCAGCGACGGCGGCAAGTTCCTGACACGGGAATCGGCCATAGCACGTGCAGACGACCTCATCGAAGCTGGTGCGGACGTTATCGACGTGGGAGGCGAGTCTACTCGGCCCGGTCGTCCCGATGAGGTCTCGGTCGAAGAAGAGTGGCGACGGGTCAGACCCGTAGTCGAGCACATGCGTAGTTGTCATCCGACGGTACCGCTGAGTGTAGACACCGTGAAATCGGATATCGCTGAAAGAGCTCTAGACGCGGGTGCTTGGGCCGTGAATGACGTTTCGGCCTTGCGCCTGGATCCAAGGATTGCCGATGTGTGTAGCCGTTGCGAAGCCGGCCTGATACTCAGCCATTCGAGGGGATCATTCCCTGAGATGGCTGGGTACGAACATGCTGAGTATCTGGATGTAACAACGGAGATCGCCCACGAGTTGATGGCGGCAGTAGCAGTGGCTGAGGATCGGGGTGTCTGGCGCGAGCAGATCGTGATCGATCCGGGCTTGGGGTTCGCGAAAACTCCCGAACAGAATCGCGAGGTCCTAAGAGGTCTCCCGATTCTGACGTCACTTGGTTTGCCCATGCTGATTGGACCGTCTCGCAAACGGTTTCTGGGGGAGATTACTGGGAAGGACACACACCAACTGGATTCCGCAACGGCAGCCGCATGTGTTGCGGCATTCTTCGGAGGAGCGTATTTATTCCGTGTTCATGACGTCTCCGGCGTCAAAGAATCGCTTGCTGTGGCCGAGGCCCTGAGGAGCACCTGATGCAGTTCGAGCCGTGGCCTTTTATAACTCCGGGGTTCCGCGACATCGTCGAAATCATGATCGTCGCGTTCCTCATTTACCGCCTCCTGCTGTTCCTCGCAGGCACCAAAGCTCTTCAGATTCTCCTCGGATTGCTGTTTCTTGTCCTGATTTATTTCGCCGCAGTCATTTTCAGGCTGGACCTCATCACCCAGCTACTTGGTATTGTGTTCACCTATGGCGCATTTGCAGCGGTTGTCGTTTTCCAACCGGAGCTGCGACAGGCGTTGGCTCGTATGGGCAGGTCGAGGGCGATACGGTTGCTCACGCAGACCAATGATCGGGCGGTGGCGGACGAAGTGGCGGAGGCAGTGAGCAGGTTGGCTCGGAACGGTACCGGTGCGATAATCGCGGTGGAAGGAGAGGTCACGCTCAACGACTATATCGAGTCGGGTACCGAAATGCAGGCCGCGGCATCCGCCGACCTCCTAGCTACGATTTTCACTCCATACTCGCCGCTCCACGACGGCGCCGTCATCATTCGGGGCGATCAGATTCTGGCCGCCGGGTCGGTTTTGCCGTTGACGCAATTCCCAGTTACTGACAAGTCGTTGGGCACGCGCCACAGAGCTGCATTGGGGCTGTCCGAGGAGACCGATGCCGTTGTGATCGTCGTGTCGGAGGAGACATCGAAGATATCCATAGCTTCACATGGCCTGCTGCACAGAGGTGTGACACCCGACGAGGTTCGGGAGGCTCTTTCCGGGCGCGAAAAGCTGGCCCTTGCACTGGCCGACGCTTCTGGTGAGGCTTCTCCAGCTTAACACCAAGATCTCTTACGGAAATGACAGATTCCAACAAAACCTCGGCCTCTGAACGGCCGACCGAGTTAATCCCGGCAGACCGTCCACCATACCTGGCCGCGATTGCGGTAGCTGTGGTAGTGTTGGCCGGATACGTGTGGACGCTGGCTCCGACGGTGACGTTTTGGGATGCCGGGGAATTTATCGCAACATCCAAGATCCTCGGAATTCCGCATCCACCGGGAACGCCACTCTTCACGCTGATGGTGAGAGTCTGGGCGTATCTCGTACCCATCGGTGAGTATGCGTACAGGTCAAACCTGATGACCGCCGTGTTCAGCGCAGCTGCGGCGGGCTTCTGGTTCCTCATAGTCGTACAGACACTACGCGGAGTGGAAGAACCCGGCGCTAATAGGGATCGGGTTTTCTCGGTTGGCGGAGCGTTAGCTGCTGCGTGCGCCTCTGCGTTCGCCTTCACGGTCTGGCAGAATTCCAACGAAACCGAGGTCTACATGGTGGCGGCGTTCAGTATCGCTGCTACCACCTGGCTCGCATGGATGTGGCGGGAATCTCGTGGAAAACCCAGGGCACCCCATCTGCTGCTTCTTGCCTTTTTCCTGGCCGCCGTCTCGCTCGGAAACCATCTCCTGGCTTTGTTGGTTGGTCCACCCCTGATTGCGTTCATGGCACACGTCATCAAGACTGAACCGCTCGAGCACGAATATGCTCGCAAGGCTGAATGGGGTCAGTGGGCAGTCCTGGTTGGTGCGTGGGCTCTCATGATAGGTACTGGGCTCGGGAACACAAATCTGCTGGTGCTCGGCGGAGTGGTATTCCTTATTGCTGCGGCATATGCGACATCTGTCGGAGGTTTGCGTTTCGCCGTAACGGTACTGTGCATAGCACTCGTCGGGGCTTCTACGTACCTGTTTCTGTACTTCCGAGCGAACGTCGGCCCGTTCATAAATGAGGCAGATCCGTCAACGTGGAGTAGCCTCTGGGATGTGATCCAGCGCAGACAATACCCTCCGCGCTCGCCGATCGACAATCCCATCTTCCCATCAGGCCCCGGGAATCCGGGTAGGTCCCTCACGCTGATCGGACTTCAGATTCAGAACTACCTACAGTACTTCGACTGGCAGTGGTCCAACGGTCTAGCCAGAACGGCGCCGGTATTCGCAGGTATTCGAATGCCTTTCACCCTTCTGTTTTTGTCTCTGGGCATTTATGGCCTTAAAGTGATCAAGGAACGCGACCGGTCGATGTTTTGGCTTTTGCTTCTGATCTTCCTCACCACCGGCCCCATACTCATGGGGTATATGAACTTCAAGCCCGGGCACTCGCTTGCCTGGGACAAGTTCCCGGAGCTGGATATGCACGAGGTGCGCGAGCGAGACTACTTCTTCACGGTTTCGTTCCAGGTCTGGGGTATCCTCTCAGGCATTGGACTCGCCGGGCTTTACAGGATGGTGAAGCAAAGATTCGGCGCTGACGGCGGTTGGGGGAGAGCCGGGGCAGCCGTGCTTGGAGTGGCGTTGCTGCCGCTCGTGCTGAATTTCAACGGTGCGAGTCGGAGGCATGGACCGGAGGCGCTTCTGGCCAGAGACTTTGCATACAATGTGTTGCAGTCGGCAGAACCGTACGGAATCGTGTTCACGAATGGAGACAACGACACTTTCCCTCTGTGGTATCTCCAGGAGGCTGAAGCTGTCCGTCAAGATGTGTCGGTGGTCAATCTCTCGCTGGGCAACACTGATTGGTACATTCGCCAGCTGCGCGACAATCCTGTGCGCGAGTTCGTTGCCGAGCAGGCACCTTGGTTTGCGCACCTAGCTCCTGAAAGTGCCCCCCCTCCGCTACATACCTGGTCGGATGCGGAAATCGCAAGCCTGCAGGCTCAGCTTCTCGGTACGTCAATTCGGTATGGCCCGGGGCGGATAGACAAGACGTACGAGGAGGGAACTCCCCTATATGTCAAGGACATGCTGGTTCTCAGACTGATCACCGAGAACTGGAGGCGAAGGCCGATCTACTTCTCGCTGACCGCGGGTGCCGGCAACTATGTCGATCTCGAGGAATACTTCACGCAAGAGGGCATCTTGTTTCGGTTGAATGTTGAGGATGCACCCGACAGCACGCGTCTCCAGCCGGGCATAATGGGAGTGCCGGTGGATATCCCGCGCGCAGATTCGCTCTTGTGGAACGTGTATCGTTATGCCGGGCTGCTCGAGGCTGACACGGTTGTTCTCGATCCAACCAGCAGGAACATCGCAACGAACCTCAGCTACGCAATCTTCTCGCTAGGCCAAGCCTACATGCTTGCTGGAGATGAAGAGAGATCTCTCGAAAACCTGCGGCGCGCCAATCACCTCGCGCCATCTTCGCAGGCAGCTTCGATCATTGGCGGCATGGAAGCCGCTGCAGCCGCCATCATGGGTGACACAGCGCTAAGTCAGGACACAGCCGCCGCAAACGATACTGCGAGCAACTGATCAACAGGTTCTGCAGGCAAGTTTCCGCATTGTCGCGCACCTTGCATCGGTGCGCGATTGAGCGTCAATCTCAGAATATGCTACCATATCGTCGCTTGTAGCGTTGTCCAACTCCAGCTACTTTCACAGGCTATGGATTTTGAGACATTGAGTAACAATCTGCGACGAGTCGAGGACGAAATCGCCCGTGTTCAGGCGAACGAGGGTGTGAGTTCCGATGTTCGAATTGTCGCCGTCACGAAAGGCCATCCCCTGGATTGCGTTAGCGCCGCGGCATCGGTGGGCCTGGTTGACGTAGGTGAGAACCGAGTTCAAGAAGCCTTGAAGAAGCAGGATAGCGCCCCCGATCTAGAAGTGAATTGGCATTTGATCGGTCACTTGCAGTCGAACAAGGCGAAACACATCCCGGGGCGGTTCACGATGGTCCATTCCGTCGACTCCGTGCGTATCGCGGAAGCCCTCGCGAAGGCTGCCGGTCGTCAGACGCACGGAAAAAGCGCCATGGATGTTCTGATTCAAGTAAATGTCGGGAATGAGCCCCAGAAGAGTGGATGTGAGCCGGAAACCGCCGCTGAAATTGCTGCGTTCGTAGGGGAAGCGCCGAACTTGGTCGCACGTGGGCTGATGACGATGGCGCCGTTCAGTGACAGTGAACGGGAACAACGCTCGGTTTTTGAGGCGCTTCGATTGTTGCGTGAGAAGCTCGAGACGGAGGGTTTCGATCTTCCCGAACTCTCGATGGGAATGTCAAACGATTACCGGACGGCAGTCGCCGAGGGAGCGACGATACTCCGTTTGGGCACAGTACTGTTTGGGGAACGTGCAGCATGACTGAACAGGAATTCAGACTGACTCCAGTCGATATCCGAGCTCAGGAGTTCAGCAGGGCGGCTTGGGGTTATAGCGCGGCGGACGTCGAAGATTTCCGTGATCGCGTTGCAGAAGAGATGGAACGTCTCGCGAGGGAGCGTGTGGCGCTCGAGGAGAGGCTGCACAATTTCCGCGAACAACTCAAGTCTCTGCGCGAACGCGAGAAGGCAATCAACGATGCGGTGATGATGGCTCAGGAGCTGCGTGAGGATACCAAACAATCCGCCATGCAGGAGGCTGAGTTGATCATTCGAGAGGCTCACGCCAAGGCTGAGAGCATCGTCCAGGAATCTCGCGCTACAGAAGCTGCTTTGCGGAAGGATATCGAGGAAGCTCAGCACCAGTTCACGACCTACCTGGGTGCGTATCGCCGATTGCTGGACAGGCACTTGGCACAAGTCGATGCGCTGGAGGCTCACGAGCGAGATGGCAATGCACCGGAGGCTGAATGATGCTGCTGCACACAAGGGAGGCAATTGATGCGGCCGTACACGCTGTCCGCAAGGAGAGCGATTTCGTTCCCGACGTGGCATTGATTCTGGGAACCGGATTGGGCGGTTTGGCTAGGGAGATCGATTGCTCGGCACAGATTTCTTACAGCGAGATTCCCGGATTTCCCGTATCGACCGTGGAGAGTCATGCCGGAAGACTGTTGCTCGGTACGCTCGGCGGTAAGAAAGTCGTTGCCATGCAGGGCAGGTTTCACCGGTACGAAGGCTATTCGATGCAGCAGATCACGTTCCCGGTGCGTGTACTGCGCTCGTTGGGGGCGAACAGTCTCATCGTGTCCAACGCCTGTGGTGGCATGAATCCTCTTTGGGCGGCGGGAGACCTGATGCTCATTGCCGATCATATCAATCTCCTTGGAGACAATCCTCTGATCGGACCGAACGACGATACGCTTGGTCCACGCTTTCCCGATATGTCGGCTCCGTACGATTCTAGTCTCCGGGAAGTCGCTCGATCGGTTGCATTGGATGAGAAGATCACGTTACGAGAGGGTGTCTACGTCGCGGTTACCGGTCCGAACCTCGAGACCCCCGCCGAATATCGATTCCTGCGAGCAATCGGTGCAGACGTTGTCGGCATGTCGACGGTGCCCGAAGTGATCGTCGCGAGGCATGGAGAGATGCGCGTGCTCGGCATTTCGATCATCACCGATGAGTGTTTTCCGGACGCCCTGGAAGTTGCAAATGTAGAAAAGATCATTGCCACGGCAGAACGTGCAGAACCCAATCTCACTCGGCTCGTGGATGGCGTGCTCGAACGGATGGCCTGATGAGTTTTGATCCACTTCCGCAAGCGGACCTGAACGAACTCGAGCGCCAGCTCATTGAAACATGGCGTGAGGAGGGTCTGTTCCAACAGACGCTTGACTCAACCAAGGGCGGGACGCCGTTCGTTTTCTATGAGGGACCACCGACCGCCAACGGTAGGCCAGGCATTCATCATGTCTTTGCCCGCACAATCAAAGACATGATCTGCCGATTTCACACGATGCTCGGCGAATCTGTCACGCGCATCGCGGGTTGGGATACGCATGGATTGCCCGTTGAGATCCAGATCGAGAAAGAGTTGGGCATCAACGGCAAACCGGAGATCGAGGCGTACGGCGTAGCTGAGTTCAATCACCGCTGCAAGAATAGCGTGTTCGAGTACCTCTCTGACTGGGAGACGCTCTCCGAAAGGATCGGTTACTGGCTGGATTACGACCGTCCGTACGTAACCTACAAGAACAGCTACATAGAGAGCGTATGGTGGTTACTGAAGCGGTTGGCCGAGAACGACCTGCTCTATGAAGGGCAGAAGGTGCTGCCGTATTGTATACGTTGCGGAACCACTCTCTCGAGTCACGAGCTCGCCTTGGGGTATGCGACGCACAAGAGCCCGTCGATCTATGTTCTGTTTCGCCTTCTGGGCAATGATGCGGTAGAGAGGCACCTGTTGGTTTGGACGACAACACCGTGGACCTTGCCGTCGAACCTCGCAATTGCGGTCAACCCACATTTCAAGTATGTGGAACTCGATGTCGACGGACGCAGAATTATCGTTGAGAAGTCGATCGCACAGTATTGCATAGTACCTGGGGCAACGCACGGCAAACCGCTGGGCACGTTCCCCGTGCTCGCGGAGTATTCTGGGGCGGAGTTGGTTGGGCGGCGATACGAACAGTTGCTCGACGCGGTGGAAGTGGATGCAGAACGCACCACGAAAGACGGATCGCCGTCTGCATTCAGGATCGTCGCTGGCGACTTCGTCACCAGCGAAGAAGGTACCGGCATGGTGCACATCGCCCCGGCGTTTGGCGCGGACGACTACTCAGTCATTCAGCGTGAGCAGATGGCTTTCGTGAACCCTGTCGATGAAGCCGGTCGTTTCACGGGAACCAGGTTCGACGCGATCAACGGAAAAACGGTCTTCGAGGCTAATCCGGTCATTGCCAAACGGCTCGAGGAAGACGGCAAGATGTTTGGCCGCTATCAGCCGAAGGGGTACGAGCACACATATCCGTTCTGTTGGCGTTGTGATTCCCCGCTCATCTACTACGCAAGAAAGTCGTGGTTCGTGCGCACGACCGCGTTCAAGGACCGCATGATCCACCACAACGACCGCGTAACATGGCACCCTCCGGAGGTGGGTTCCGGTCGGTTTGGCGAGTGGTTGGAGAACAACATCGATTGGGCGCTTTCCCGGGACCGGTACTGGGGAACTCCACTTCCTGTGTGGATCTGCGAGAAAAACCGGGAACACAGGGTCGTAGTCGGATCGTATGCCGAACTCGCCGCACTGAAGGGTGCAGCACTGCCGGACGACTTCGATCCTCACAAGCCGTTTATCGACGAATTCACATTGCCGTGCCCGAGTTGCGACGGAACGATGCAAAGGGTGCCAGAGGTAATCGACGCCTGGTTTGATTCCGGAGCGATGCCTTTCGCGCAATGGCATTATCCGTTCGAAAACGAAGAAGAGTTCAAGAACCATTTCCCGGCGCATTTCATCTGCGAGGGACTCGATCAGACCAGAGGATGGTTTTACTCGCTGCTCGCAATTGCTGTCGGCACGCATGATGAGACGGCGTACCAGAACGTGATTGTGAACGGACTCGTCCTGGATGCCAATGGTCAGAAAATGTCCAAGCGGATCGGCAACGTGGTCGATCCGTTCGAGACCGTGCAGAAGTTTGGGGCTGATGCGGTGCGCATCTATCTCCTGGCGGGTAGCCAGGTATGGTTGCCAAAGCGTTTTGACGAGAAGGCCATTCCGGAAGTCTCGCTCGGTTTTCTCAACCAGCTTCGCAACATGTACGGCTTTTTCGCCCTGTATGCTGAAGAATGGGAAGTGGATGAGGCACCGCCGTTCGAGGGGCGGCCTATTGTCGACCGTTGGTTGCTGGGGCGCCTGGACAGTCTGACGGAGACTGTCACGCGAGCTTGGGCGGCGTATGACGTAACAAGCGGCATTCGCGCAATAATGGAGTTTTGCGACGCTGACCTCTCCAACTGGTATGTGAGAGTAAACCGGGCGCGGTATTGGGCTCCCGACTCGAAGGCCGATCCAGCGGCGTTGGGAACGTTGCATGAAGCCCTGACGACGGTCTGCAGAATGCTCGCGCCCGCGGCACCGTTTCTGAGCGACTCGATCCATAGAGCCACCACAGGCGGCTCGGTGCATCTTGCCGAGTTCCCGGTTACGAAACAGCGGTTCTCTGAAGATCTGGATCGGGCGATGGATGCGGTTCGAATTCTCGCGTGGCTAGCGAGGTCGGCCCGTGAGGTTGGTGGTCTGAGGGTCCGGCAGCCGCTCGCGCACATGAAGATTGCATTGCCTGCCGGCGTACGAGGACCCGCCCTCGACGCGTTGCTGCCGATGCTCTCAGCAGAGGTGAACGTTCGTGACATAACGATTGTGGAATCGGACGAAAGCCTAGTCGAGTTGAAAGCAAAGCCGAATTTTCGATCGCTGGGCAAGGTGTATGGCAAAGATACTCCGCTAGCTGCGAAGGCGGCGGCTCAGATGACGCGGTCTCAACTCCAGGAGTTGGAGGCCGGTGTGGTCCAGAAAGTCGAGTTCGATGGAAAGGTCTTCGAATACGGCCCCGACGACGTGGTCGTCGAGAGGAAGGTCAAGACCGATTGGCTGGTGCAGAATGAAGGAGCGTACGTAGCCGCCATTGACCCCGTTTTGACGCCAGATCTGCGATCAGAAGGAACCGCCAGAGAAGTCGTGAACCGCGTTCAGAGGCTGCGTAAAGAAGCTGGATACGACTACGATACTAGAGTTGAGTTGAGTTTGTCCGGGAACTCGGAAGTGCTCGAAGCGGCTGATGCCAATCGCGCCTATATTTCTGGTGAGACGCTGGCACGCCGCATCCAACTGGGGGGCGACCTGAACGGTTCGGATATCTCGGAGCAAGTGGACATAGATGGCAAGAAGATCGTCGTGTCTCTCCTGAGGCATGAGGATTGATGGTAACTCTTAAGCCTGCAACGATGGCCGGATTGCGGTTATGAACAAGAAACAGCTAGCACACATCGAAAAGCGCCTACAAGAAGAACGTGCTCGTGTGATGAAGGAGCTCGGGTACTACGGCGAACAGTTCAAAGGCACGCTGCAGAGTTCGGACGGTGACCTGTCGGCGTATTCGTTTCACATGGCCGACCAGGGCACAGATGCCATGGAACGGGAAAAACAGTTCCTTTTCCGTTCGAAAGAAGGGCGCTACTTGTGGCACGTAAACGAGGCGCTGAGGCGGCTCTACAAAGATCCTGAGAACTTTGGGAAATGCCACGAGTGTGGCGAGGACGTAGGCTTCGACAGGCTCGATGCACTTCCACACGCACGGCTGTGCATCAGGTGCAAGGCAAGGGAAGAAGATGGGAAGGCGTAACTTTCGCCTGATCTTTTGGCTAATTGCAGCTGTCGTAATTGCCCTCGACTACTACACCAAGCAACTGGCGGTGGCAAACCTGTCGCGTGTTCCGGTACGAGTTTTGGGAGATTGGCTCACGCTTCGGCTGGTTTACAACCCGGGGGCTGCCTTCGGAATCCACGTGGGCGAGTACTCGAGATGGGTTTTCATGGTGTTGGCATTGGTTGCTTTGGTGGTACTCGGGTTCATGGTGTATCAGACTTCACCCTCACAGCGCATCCGGTTGCTGACATTGGGTCTCGTTTGCGGTGGTGCTGTGGGCAATCTCATCGATCGCGTTCGCAGCGCACGGGGCGTGGTCGATTTCATTGACGTCTGGATCGGCCAATTTCACTGGCCGACCTTCAACGTGGCAGACATGGCCGTCAGCTGTGGAGCAATAGCATTGGCGGCGATTTTGTGGGCGGAGGGCAAACTAGAACAAGAGGAGGTTGTGGAAGAAGCGACCAGCTCCGCCGAAGCCACGCCCTGATAAGGGAATCGCTGCCGTGGAGCGGATCACCTTTCAGGTGCTTGCCCGTTCGACCGAACGGCTCGACAAGTTTCTCGCCGACCAACTCTCATTGTCCCGGACGCAAGCGGCACGTATCGTCGCCGGTGGGAGTGTAACCGTCAACGAAAAGACCGCGCGGGCTTCTCGAACGCTCAGCCACCGCGATACCGTTGTCGTCGAATTGCCCAACGAGGAGCATTCAGCAACTCGTGTCCTCAAAGCAACCGCTATCCCACTGGACGTCGTATTCGAGGATGACGTGCTGCTCGTTCTGAACAAGCCAGCTGGCCTGGTGGTACATCCCGCGCCGGGACACTGGGAAGATACGCTGCTCAACGCCTTGGTGGCCCGCGGAACGAAGCTCTCCGGCTCTGTATCTGGTGGAGAAGGTAGGCCAGGTATCGTGCACCGCCTCGACAAAGACACATCGGGATTGATGGTGCTTGCCAAGACGGACGCTGCACATCGAAATATCGGGCGCCAACTCGGCCAGAGGCAGGTGAAACGTGTCTATGCTGCCTTGGTCTGGGGGCACATGGACGCTTCGGTCGATATCGATGCGCCCCTTGCCAGACATCCGAACGACAGAAAGCGCATGGCAGTGCTGGCATCTGGGCGTAGCGCCAAGACACACGTCGATCCGATCGCCCGGTTCGACGTGTGCGACCTGGTCTCCGTCAGGCTTCAAACGGGACGTACTCACCAAATCAGAGTCCACCTGGCCTATGTGGGCCACCCAGTATTAGGTGACCCCGTATATGGCGGCGGTGGGTACAGGCGGATGACCGGTTCTCAACACGCTCGTGCACGCACTCTGGAAGCCGCGACGCCGCGACAGGCTCTTCATGCCGCACGTTTGGGGTTCAAACACCCGGAAACTGGTGAACAGGTGGAATTTTTTGCCGATTGGCCGGCCGATCTCGAGAATTCCTTGAGCATTGCGGCCGATGACCAGAGTTTGCTTGATCGTAACAATATGCTGGGGTATCTTGGCTTTTCAAAGTGAAGTAGCGGGATTCACTGGGGCTAGACTCGTAGCCTTCAGGGTAGCCGAAATGGTGTTTGCGGTTGAGGCTGCGGTGGTGAAAGAGATTATCCCGATGCACCGAGCTACGCGCCTTCCCGGTGCCCATTGTGCCGTGGTGGGGTTGATCAATGTGCGCGGTAGGATTCTCTCGCTCGTAGACGCACGTCGCGCACTCAACTATCCGCCCGCTGACGATGACGGTCCGATTATGCTCCTGGAAATAGGAGGGCACACCGCCGGACTAGTTGTGGATGATGTACTCGACCTGTTTTCCGTGTCACACGACGAGTTCGACGGACAAGGAAGCTTGCCAGGTATCGATTCGGCGCTGGTGCGGTCGGTGGGCAGGCAGGCGGGAGTGTCATTTATTCTCCTCGATATCGAGGCGCTACTCGGACCAATCCTTAATGCGTAGGGAGGAAGCGTGAGTCATACAGTGCTCGTATGTGACGATGCGATCTTCATGAGAACCATGATCGGTGATATCCTGAGCCAGGCAGGCTATGAAGTCGTCGGTGAGGCAGAGACAGGCGCGCAAGCGGTCGAAAAATACTCCGAGCTGAAACCCGACCTCGTCACCATGGACATCGTGATGCCTGACATGGGCGGGATCGATGCTGTGCGGGAGATAGTCCAGCAGGATCCGGGCGCCCGCATCCTGATGTGCAGCGCAATGGGCCAGCAAGCCCTTGTTGTAGAGGCGATTCAGGCAGGGGCAAAGGACTTTGTGGTCAAGCCGTTCCAGCCGTCACGTGTATTGGAGGCAGTGCAGCGAGTGCTCGGCTGACAATGGACCTTTCGCAGTATTCGGAAATCTTCCTGGCCGAGAGCAAGGAGCATCTCGGCGCGATCAACGGGCACTTGCTCGAATGGGAGTTGAACCGCCAGGCTAATGAGCCCGTCGATGCGATCTTCAGGGCGATGCACACAATTAAAGGCATGGCGGCAACCATGGGCTATCAACTGGTCGCCGATCTCGCGCATCGATCTGAGAATCTCCTCGACGCCATCAGAAGTGGTGGTAACGCGCCGGACGATGAAACGCTGGAATTGTTGTTCACGGTCATCGACACGCTCGACAAGGCGATAGATGCTTCGGTAGCCAGTCGGGAGCCGGACGTGGACATCGCCGACGTGCTCGCTGCACTCGATGAGTCGGCCCGGGATCACGGCTTGGTTTCCGAGGAAATACCCCCAGCTCACAGCGAACTGCCGCTTGTAGTGGCGTCGCCGGCCGGGCCTGGATGCTGGGTAGATGTGACACTCGATCCCGACTGTTCGCTGAAAGGTGCGCGGGCAACGATCATCCTGAACCGGATGCGCACCATCGGTGAGGTGCATGCGGTACAACCGGCCGTTGCGCTGTGGGAGGCTGACAACTTCGACGGAATATTCGGCTTCCGAATTGAGACTGCGGCGGGAGAGGAAGCGATCGAGGCCGAGGTACGCTCCGCGGGAGACGTCGCCCATGTCCGAATCGGTCAGCCGGTGGAGGCGCCGACGCCGGAGCGGGTGGCTGGGCAACGCGCCCGGCACATCAGAGTTGACTTGCGCCGGCTCGACACGCTGATGAACAACATCGGCGAGCTAGTCACGGCTCGCGATCGCCTGGCGAGGGTGGCGCGAGCGCGCAACGACCCAGAGCTGGACGACCTGTCGGCCAAAGTGTCTTCACTCACGGGAACGCTACAATCTGAAATTGTCCAGGCCAGAATGACCCCGGTCTGGCAGGTTTTCGACCGCTTCCCGAGAATGGTACGCGATCTTGCTCGTCAGTTGGGCAAACAAGTGGATTTTGAGGTCGGGGGGAAAGACATTGAGCTAGATCGCGGTATCCTGGATGAGATCGGTGATCCGCTAGTCCACCTGCTGCGGAACGCGGTGGATCATGGCGTAGAAACGCCGGAAGAACGGGCAAGAGCAGGGAAGCCGCCGAGGGCCCGTGTTGTTCTGTCGGCAATGGCGGAGCGGGCAACAGTTGCAATACGAGTGAGCGATGACGGTCGCGGGATAAACCGTCAGAAGATCCTGATCGCCGCGAAAGAGAGTGGAACGATCGACGAGGATGTCGATGCGCTCACCGACGAGATGCTCATGAGGGTATTGTCGCGGCCCGGTTTTTCTACCGCCCGATCGGTCACGGACGTATCTGGGCGCGGGGTGGGAATCGATGTAGTGGCAACCCATTTGCGGGCGCTGGGCGGGGGACTCGAAGTCCGCAGCGAACACGGGAAGGGTACGACCTTCACGCTTCAGCTTCCGGTTACCTTGGCTGTTGTGCGTGCGCTCACTGCAAAGGTCGGTGAAGAGCGTTACGTTATGCCGATAACACATGTTGCTGAAACGCTGGATCTCGAGCCGGCAGCAGTCACTGCTCTCGAAGGCCAAGACGGTATGACGTTGCGGGAGGATATCATTCCCTTGGTCCATCTTCGCGATGTATTGGATGTGCCAGGCGATCCGCCGGCGAAGAGGCCAGTGATCGTCATTCAGATCGGAGGGCGTCGATCTGGCTTGGTGGTGGATTCGTTAACGGGACAACAAGAAATTGTCGTGAAGTCTTTTGAACCACCGAAGGGTACGCTGCCGATCTTCAGTGGTGCAACGGTACTTGGCGATGGAGAGCCTGCATTGATTCTGGATGCCGGCGGATTCCTCTAGGGAGAATCGAAATGGTTGATGTTCGCGAGCTTGGAGAGCGAGAACTCGACGCTTTGCGAGAAGTGGCAAACATTGGAGCCGGGCACGCAGCAACTGCCCTTTCTCAGATGGTCGATTGCAGGGTCATGATCAGCGTCCCCAAGATCACGGTTGCGTCACTCGAGCACCTGCCCAACCTCCACGGCGACCCCGATGATGATGTCGCTGCAGTGCTCATGCACATGCTCGGGGATCTCACCGGACGTACTCTCCTGCTGCTGCCGAAAGACAACGCACAGCTGTTGTGCGATCTTCTGCTCCGCCAGGAACCAGGCACCACTAGCACATTTGAGGAACTGCAAAGGTCTGCTTTGAAGGAGGCCGGCAACATTCTCGCTGGAGCGCACATGGGTGCGCTATCGGACTTCATGGGCATGATGTTGCTTCCTTCTGTGCCGAGTCTTGTGGTCGATAGGGCGGGTGCCGTGCTAACGACAACCCAACTCGGGTTTGGTCAGAGTCATGACTTCGCTTTTTGTGTGGAAACAGATTTCCATTTTGAGCAAGCAGATCGCACACTAAAGGGGCATTTCTTACTCTTTCCGGACGAGAGCTCGCTGCAGGCGATGCTCGAGGCATTTAGGCTGGGCTGACTCAGATGGGCGCCAGCGACCGTGATCGCGAGATACTCAGGTCTTTCGCACGACGGATAAACCCGTCGGACGCGGGAGCACACAACAACCTCGGTGTTCTGTACTTCCAGCAGGACATGGTGGACGAGGCCGTGGAACAGTTCTCTCGCGCCCTCGAGTTGGACCCCAAGATCCAAGTGGCGCAACGCAACTTGGAAATCGCTCACAAGCGCTCCGGCCACTTCGAGCGGCGCGCTACGGAGCTTCGCGAGATACTGCGCATCAATCCGGACGACCGGCAAGCGCGCTGGGAACTCGGTAGAGCCTACGCATCTCTCACTCAACATGAGGCTGCCGCGAGCGAGTTCCAGGCACTCGTTTCCAGATACCCGGAAGATTCAGCTGTAATGATACAGCTCGCTCAGGCTGAGAAGGCCAGAGGACAGTTGGGAACCGCGACGGAGTGGCTCAAGAAGGCTTGCGAGGTAGACCCCAGTAGCAGTGTTGCTCAATTCTACCTGGGTGAGATGTACTACAATAGAGGGCTGAATGTCGAGGCGCTTGCCGCGCTGAAGCGTGCGATCGAGTTGAGCCCAGATCATGCGGAAGCGCATCACCTCATGTCGTTCGTCCTCGGAGACTTGGGACGACACAGTGAGGCCCGGGCGGCGGCTAAGCGCTCCCTAAAGTTGAATCCAGCGTACGGTCAGGCCCAGACAAATTTGTCCTTGGAACGACTGGCTGGACGACGTGAGAGTTCCGCACACGAATCGATCGATACTGAGGCGATCGCTGAAGGCGAAGGTGCACTCGCACACTACAACCTTGGTTTAGCCTTTCGGCAGCAAGGTTACTATCGGGAAGCGGTGCGTGAATATCGTCTCGGACTCGAAGCTGGTGAGAGCAGAGAACTACTGCGAAATGCTATTGCAGAGGTTTATCTGATTCTCGGCGATATGGATGGCGCTCTCGAGATCTACGATGAACTCGTGGAAGATTCACCCGAATCCGCCAAGCTGTGGAACGAACGGGCAGTTGTGATGCAGCAGCTAGGGCGCTCTGAAGAGGCGTTGGTGTCCTTCGCCAGTGCCCTGTCTCGTCAGGCGGACTACGCGCTGGCATCGAACAACAAGGCGGTCACGCTGGCGCAGATGGGCCGTTGTGAGGATGCGTTGCGCGCGTTCAGTAGAGCTCTGCGATCAGATCCGTCGTTGGTGGTGGCACGGCTGAACTTGGGGCTATTGCTCTACAAGCTCCAACGCTACCAGGACGCCATGGAGGCATACCGAGCGGTCTTGGATGGAGAAAAAGACACGGCAGTCGCTTGGAACGGCATTGGCCTCGTCCTCAACGAATTGGGGCGCAAAACCGATGCGCGTAACGCGTTCGCGCGCGCAGTCGAAACGGATCCCCAGTTGGCAGAAGCACATTACAACCTCAGCTTTGCACTGTCAGGAATGGGCGACTACGACGGCGCGCTTCATGCGGTGACGAGGGCGCAGACTCTCGATCCATACTATGTGCCGCAGAAGTTCAGGCTGGCAATCGACTTGCAGTACGACGATCCGACCATTGCGGTGATTCCGGAAATCTCCGCCGACGTGACCGCGGAAGCCGGACCGGACATAGAGTTTGACCAGGGACTGATTGACGGGCTCTTCTCTGCTCTGGAAGCACCTCCTGTGGATCAACCACCTGTCGAGTCCGAGGATCAGCTGTCGCTTGCCCGTGATTACATGAACAAGGGCTTGCTCGACTTAGCGTTGGCGGAGGTCGATCGAGTCGCTCGAAGATGTCTCGTCAACGATGATCTGCATGTCCTGTCGGCACAGATCCATGCGCGCAGGGGTCGAGATCTTGACCTTGACGTCCTCGCCCCGCCCCGGAGTGCGCTCACCGCGCTCCACCGGGAGGCGGACGAACTTGCTCTTGCCGTTGGCGCTCACGAGGGTCAGCTTGGTCTCGGT
>CAYTDU010000009.1:0-24389 GCA_964436395.1 uncultured Gemmatimonadaceae bacterium
CTGGCCGGAAACTGCCAAAAGGGCAGTCGTTCGTGATTACGAACAGGTCGTTCGACATCAGGACTCACCCGGTCTTGGCCACATCCCGGCCATTCTTGGAGTCGCTCGACCACCCACGCAGCAGTTCAATCGTTCGATAACTCGAGTCTCACATCCGTGTGCTCTTTTGCCCGTGCCACGCTATCCAACGTTGGGTTAGGCATGAACATGGCCGACACACACTCCCCAAGGCTTTTTTCATACGAAGCGCCACCCCGCAGCCAATTGGGATACAGTTGATCGACGAATATGTCGTCGGAGAAACAAGCAGGCACAGTCGGTGCATTTCCGTGGCAGAGTGAAGACCCGTCGGCAACGGTTGGCGATAGATGGTGTTGATTTGCCATGTTCCGTCCTCGAAGACTCCGTATCGAATATTGCCAACGTTCACGGCCTGCCCGTCGGACCAGTAGGTCGCCGCGAGGTCGGACAACACGATGCGCTGTTTGTTCTTACTGTCGAACACGAGATGCGCCAGGCCGCCGGTGTGCGTCCTGCCGTCGTCGCCATATTAGCCGTCGTCACGATCGGCGACCGTTTCCGACTGCCATGAGCCGGGTTTCGATCTGGTGAGCAACATCAACGTGGACCGCGTCGAGGAACCGGTGGTGACTCGAGGGACATGCACATAGGAGACGTGAGGCACGCCTTTGGCGTCCAGGGCCAACGAAGGGAATAACGCCACCACGTAATCCGAGACCGGTCTCATTGCTACCCCACCTCCGCATCGCAGGGTAAATCTCCTTTCGAGATTCGGAATTGGGATCCTTCTTTTAAGACAAGCTTCTCAACGATCATCTCGAAATGCAGAATGATCAACGAATACCCAACGTCCAACTGACGCCCGCGAAATCGCCAGTCGGACATTGGGCCCCGCCCCTACTCCCTAATCCACACCCTCTCGATCGCATACGGACATACGCCCGTGTCCTCCGCGCGCGAGATCGTATATCCCGGCGGCGACAAAACGTTCACGCGACCCGGGGAGACGCAGTCGGTGCTGTTGAGCGCGTACACCATTCCCGATGTGTCGGCCGCCAAACCTGACACGCCCGCACCCTCCGGCATGAATCCTTGAGCACCGGCCCGGGTCAATGTGGGACCAGTGGGATCAACCTCTAGGATTCCCTCTCCGAACGAACCAATGACGAGCAGGTCGTCGGACACCCAAGCGACCGAGCCGGGGAACTCTCCGATGTCGGCCAGGTAATCCGTCTCGCTCTCCGCAACCGGATCGACCACCGAGAGCGAGCCGTCTCCTGCCCCGAAATTGCCCGAGTTGACGACGTACAGAAATCCATCCTCGCCCAATTCCATTGCGGCAGAGTTTTGACCCGAAATTCCGACCGAGTCAACCACCTGCGAGGTGGCCGGGTCGATGACCGTGAGCCAACTGGGGCCGGCAGGAGCCCACATGACGAGATTGGCGTTGGCAACCCATATCCGGTTTGACGCGTACGCAACAGCCTGCGGGTAGACTCCGACCGCGACGCTCGACGTATCGCCTGTGTTCAGGTTCACTCTCGTAACCGTGTTGAGGCTCGGGTTCGCGACCCAGGCGATCGAGTCGCTCTCCATGGCTGCGCCGGTTGCGCCGGAGTTCTGTTCCAGTGCGATGGTGCGTTCGACAGACCCGGAGACCAGATCGACCACGGACACAGCATGAGCCAATCCCAGGGGAACGACTGCCGTGGTGCCATGCACGGCGAGTGATACGGGTGAGGCTGCATCGCCCGCCATACCGATTACTCGCACGGGGATCGTGTCGGAGACCGGAACGAGGCTCAGGCTGTTCTCCGTCGAGTTGACGATCACGAACACCTGTTCGCCGAGCGGCTCGTCTTCCGGGCCGGTGCTGTCACCGCACCCCGTTATTAGAAACGCGAAACCCAGACAGGTTACCGCGAAGGTCTTGAGAAACATATGTGCGCTCATTCATTTGCTCCTATCTTGATTCGAAGGATTAGACTGCGGCCGCGGGACGGGTATCCGGCGATAAACTCCGCACGCTCATCGAGTACGTCGCGGAGGAGAAACTCGATATCGATCGGCACACTCTTCAACACACGGCTCGACCTGAGTGACACATCCCATATCGACACGGGGGGCAGCTCGTTGATACCGCCGTGATTGGGGAACCGCTCACCGAGGCGTCGCCACGCTATCCGCAGGTCGACCGGCCCCGGTGAGAGGTTGAGTTGTAGGTTTTGATTGTTGCGCGGCCGGTAGATCACTTGGGGACCGTTCGGCCTGTCGTAGGTAACGCTGGTAAAGGACGCTGTCGCGTCTATTGTCGCAGTGAGAACGGGGAGGCCGAGAGTACCGCCGAACTCGAGTCCCGATCGATTGACATCGTAGTTGCCCGGACTCCAGACGAACCTGAAGTCCGGCGACCAAATTATCATCCCCTTCACTCTGCCGGCGTAGGCCCTGACGCGGAGCGCGGGTTCCACACTCGGTGACGCGGTCTTCCAGCCCAGCGCGACCTCGGCTTCAAACGGCACGCGCTCCGGCTCGAGGTCGGGATTGATGCGAATGCCCACGCCTTCGCGGTAGGTGAGGTTCGAAAGCACCGGGGGCGCCGTGCTGCTACCGATTCCGGCGTTGAGCGACCAGGGTCCCTTGCTGAGCGTACCATCGAGCCGTAGGGAGAGAGCGGGCGAGTTGGCGGTGGTCCAGACATCGAACCGCGCGGTGGGCGCGAGCCACCAGTTCACGTCTCCGATCAGTCCGTCCGCCGAGGTCTCCCCGACCACGTACCCCCTGAACACCGAATAGCGCTCGTCCCGAACCGCGTTGCCCCAGGTGTGATCGATCCTGCCTCCGGCTCGCAGCACTCGCCACCTGCCCTCGAGACCGACCGCCCCCGCCCAGGTGCTGTCGTCGTAGGGCGCGCTCGCCGGAGGTGTGGCGTCTCGGTACGTGGTTCGGACCAGATCTCCGAAGAATTCGAGACCGTGATTGGGGAAAACCCAGGAGATGTTGGCGCGCGTCCAGAACGTGGTAGCCCGTGCGGTTGAGCTGGGGTTAGAGAGCGTACCGGGTAATCCGCGAGCCTCGGTCTCTGCCAGCAGTGAGACCGTCACGTCTCCCGGGTGCGTGCGGAACGCGGCCCTGAGCGATCTCGAGTCTGCATTGGCACGTACGGACTCGCCGCCGCCTCTATTGACGGGCAGAGTGACAGGAAACTCGGAGCCGGTACGTTTACCCTCGAGGTGCACGTAGGTCGTCGGGTTCAGATGAAGCTTCGCTGAGCCTCCGGCCACGCCGTACGAACCGCCCCAGACCTCCGCTTTCGACGTTCCCGTCTCCCGCAGCTCGACAATCAAAGCTCCGGCCAGCGCGCGCCCGCCGAACCGAGCCGTCTGCGGGCCCGAGTAGAGTGACACGCTTTTCACCTGGCTCACCGGTATGCGACTCAGGTCTGCTACACCGGTGGTAGGGTCGTTGAGCGGCACACCGTCTACGAGTACGAGCACCTCGTCCGGCGCCGAGGCGCGGATGATCGGTGCCGCCCCACGCGACCCTTCCTCGCGTATCACGACCGACTCCCAACCGTCCAGTGCCTCGGCCAGTGTTCTGCCGCGCCTGTCCAAGTCCGCTCGCGCGATAGTGGGCACTCGTGCGCGCGTACGACCTAGAACCGAGATCGGCGACAGCTCCACGGCGTACCGGAGCAGCTCAAATTGGACGTGAGTAGCGGCACCGTTTCGCACGGAGACCAGGGTGTCCGAACGTGCGTAGCCAACCGCCCGTACGGTTATTCGATGCGTACCGGGTCCAACGCCGCCGAAGAGAAACCGCCCGTCGAGACCGGTCACCGTGCGAAGGTCTCCCACGATCACCTCGGCCTGCGGGATAGGTGCCCCGGTGGAATCGTCGGTCACAGAGCCGCGAATCTCCCCCGGGCTTTGGCTCGACAGAGGGGCGTTCGGCACAAGCAGGAGCAGCACCGCGAGGCCGGTGCGCACGAGCGTCTCAGCTGTTCGCCGCAACGACACCTCGAAACGGCAGGCGCCATCTGCTTGGCAAGCCTGGGCGGCTACCGCACAGCTACATTCGGCGAGAGTAATACAAAACAAAAAAGCCGTTCACTCCTCCCCGACGGAAAGGAAGTGAACGGCAAATAGCACGAGGCCGGATCCGCACCCCACCGTCCCTCCCGCGAGGGATTTCTCAGTGGCGCGAGCGGGTACGTCTCCTGGCTCAGGGCGTCGACTCGCCTTCCCAGTTTCCCAGTGGCGGTTGAGTCGACCTACTTGCCCTTCACAGTGGCGGGGCCGCGCCGGATTTTCACCGGTTTCCGTGCACCGCGCTCGCTAACTACGTCGAAGTAGAATTTCCTTCGACAACCGGATTGAACCTATGTCGGTGTTGGTGCATACGCCAGTGGGGCGAGAAGTGGGCGATGCTGCCAGATAATCCTCCGGTGCGCCAGCGAGTTGATTGTGTTGGTTTGGCATAATCAAGACGTAGTTGTTCGTGGCCGCCGGTCGACCTTCAAGAGGGGATGGGGGATTCCGGGCGTCGGTGGCGACAAGACCGAAATAATCCTGCCCTAACTCGAGCTTGCCTTCTTCGAGCGCTTGCGTTCCTTGGGAACCATGCTTTTGGGGGGTGCTATCGGCCCAGCGTCGACCACCGTTCGGAGCTTGAGATCGTATACCACACCCGGCGTGAGTACCGAGTAGAGCACATTTGTAAGGGCGAACGGTTCTCGATTCTCGACATAGCCGACGTGGTTGATTTCCATGGCGCTGCCGTCCAACACAATGACCGTTCCAGTGCCGACGACCTTCGCCCTGGTCTCATCCTCAATGATCAATCCGGTGTTCTCTTCGATACCAAGACCCAACAGCGCCGGGTTCGTTGCTATCGCATGCACGAGACGAGAGATTCGTGATCGCTGAACGAAGTGGGTATCGAAGATCTTGTCGCGGATCAACCCCAGCCCCTTGGTCATTTCGATGCCGCCCTTGCGATATACGCGGAAACGGTTGTTTTGGAATATCATCACCTCAGGAATGACGGCGGCTCCGGCCGATGTTCCGGCAACGACACAGTCTCCGGTTCGGTATCGCTCCAGCAGGGCGCGGTGTAGCGGTGTACCTCCAATCAGCGAAGACAGGCGAAGTTGATCGCCTCCAGCGAACATAAAGAGAGTGGTCTCACCGATCAGCTTTAATAGTTCGGTTGACCCTGCATCGGAGCGTTCTCCGACGTGCACGGTATGAATGACCTCAGGATTGAATGCCGAGAAGAGCTCTCTGTAATCGCGCGCACGTTGGCTAGGTTCTTGGCTGGCGGTGGGCACGACGACAATTCGCGCTTTTGATCCCCCAGCCAAGTCGACCATCTCCCGAAATATCTCCGAGTCGACGGACTTCTTTTCGTTACCACCGATTGGAATCAGATATCGGGGCATGCGTTTGGGCTCCCGTGATCGCTCGTTCCGGCTTTTGACATCGCTGTTGGCCCTATTCTTGTGTTCCGCTGTGTTTGCACTCTACCACAATCTCACGCTGAGGTATATCCCCAACATGTCCACGGTCGCTTTTCACCACGGCATGGGTTGGCACGGAGAGTGCACCAATGCGACTTCATGAAGATCCTCGAACACCGTGCACTCAGAGGTCCAAATCGTTACAGCCGCTACCCGACCATCTTTTTGCTCCTGGATATCGGCGAGTTTGAAGACTCTCCCTCTGACACCCTCGACGGCTTCACGGACCGTCTGATCGAGCTGGTCCCATCACTTCACAGTCACGAATGCTCGGTAGGCGAGCCCGGCGGCTTCATTCAGCGACTGCGGCGAGGCACGTGGGCCGGTCACATTGTCGAGCACATTGCTCTAGAGCTGCAATGTCTTGCTCGGATGGAGGTCGGATTTGGAAAGACGTTCGACACGTCCGAACGCGGAATCTACAAGGTGGTGTACCGCTACCGGGTCGAATCAGTCGGGCTTCATGCAGGTAGAGAAGCCATCTCGCTGGTCGAAGCCATAGCAGAAAAGCGCTCATACGATATCGATTCGACCGTCGCTCAGCTGAAGGAGCTGCGCGAGCAGGATCTCCTCGGTCCGTCCACCCGGAGCATCGTGGAAGAAGCGAAGCAAAGGGGGATCCCAGCTATGCGGCTCAACAACGCCAGCCTCGTTCAGCTCGGGTATGGCTCCAAGCAGCGCCGCATTCAGGCATCGATGACCGATCGGACAAGCGCGCTCGGTGTCGAAATAGCTGACGAGAAATTCAGGACCAAGGAGCTCCTCAGACGAGCAGGGATTCCAACCCCCGAAGGTTCTATCGTGGAGTCCTTCGTGGAAGCA
This sequence comes from uncultured Gemmatimonadaceae bacterium, assembly GCA_964436395.1. Classification (GTDB taxonomy): domain Bacteria; phylum Gemmatimonadota; class Gemmatimonadetes; order Gemmatimonadales; family GWC2-71-9; genus JBDGYW01. The sequence continues at coordinate 6,365 of CAYTDU010000009.1, forward strand.
ACACGAGTGGCAGACGAACTAGGATACCCGGTCGCGGTGAAGCCAGAGGTAGGTAACCACGGCAAGGGAATCACAGCGCGTGTCTCTGAAGCGGGGGAGCTGCGCATTGCTTACGAAGCAGCGGGGAAGTTTTTTGACTCAGTCATCATCGAAAAGAGCTTGACCGGGCTCGATTTCCGTGTCCTAGTAATCGACGGCAGACTGGTGGCGGCAGCGCTCCGTGAACCAGCACATATCGTGGGAGACGGCGTGTCGTCTATTCGTCACCTCATCGATGAAGTCAACAAAGACCCACGAAGAGGTGTCGGGCATGAGAAAATGCTCACGGCTATCACGGTCGATGCTATGACCGAGCGGCTGCTCTCATTCCGAGGCCTCGAACTGGACGATAGTCTTCCAGCAGAGGAAAAACTGTATCTCAAATCCACGGGCAATCTCAGCACGGGTGGGACTGCGCGAGACGTGACCGACGAAGTTCACCAGGATGTCCGCTTGATGTGTGAGCGCATCGCCCGAATCGTCGGCATGGACTGCATTGGTATCGATATTGTGGCACCCGGGCTCGACCGACCATTGCCCCACGGTACGGCCGGGATAGTCGAAGTGAACGCTGCTCCAGGATTTCGAATGCACCTGGACCCGACCGAAGGCGAAGCGCGCAACGTCGCCAAGCCCTATGTGGAGATGTTGTTCCCATCGGACGTCAGCTTTGACGTTCCAATTGTCGCGGTGACTGGAACCAATGGGAAGACGACAACTGCAAAGCTCATTGCTCATACCCTGAAGTACAGTGGCAAGACCGTCGGATTCGCGGGCACAACGGGCGTTGAGATCGATGGTATCACAATCGTTTCCGGAGACTACAGCGGTCCTGAGGGAGCCGGCATTGTGCTGCGTGAGCCGACAGTCGATCATGCGGTGCTCGAGGTCGCGCGTGGTGGCATCATACGGCGGGGTCTGGCCTTTGACTGCTGCAGCGTCGGTGTGTTGCTGAACGTGAATGAGGACCATATCGGCGTAGACGGCGTGGAAGATCTCGAGGAACTCGCTCTCGTAAAATCCACCGTCCTCGAAGTTGTTAGAGATTCGGGAGTATCTGTCATCAATGCAGACGATCCCATCTCTGTAGGTCTCAAGGATAGGGCCGGCGGCCGTTTGATCTGGTTTTCCTTGAATCCGGAGAACGAAACCATAGCGCAACACCTAAGATCGGGTGGGGCCGCGGTGGTCCTGGAGGAAGGTGATGTTGTAATCCGCTCCTCCGAACCATCAATTCACCTGCTCTCAGTGATTGACGCTCCCATTACTCTGCGCGGAGTGGCAGCGTTCAACATTTCGAACGTTCTGGCCGCGGCGGCCGCCCTGCACGGATTGGGAATACCGGTAGCCATGATTCGAACCGGTATCAGCACCTTCCACCCAAGTGCGACGCAAAACCCCGGACGTTTGAATCTCATCGACTTCGTCAGCTTCAAGGTGATCTTGGACTACGGGCACAACGTCCCCGCAGTGAAAGCCTTGGGAAGCGCGCTACCGCACCTCACCAAAGGGCGAAAGATTGTCGTTGCACACGGCACCGGAAACCGTTTGGATGAGCACATCAGGATGTTCGGTGCGACGCTAGCCGATGTATATGATTACCTGATAGTGGCCGATGCCGACCCGCGCCAACGTAGCCCGGGCGAAACCCCGGGTTTTGTGCGTGCCGGTGCTCTGGAGATGGGATTTGCCGAAGACAAAGTGGAAATCGTCAATGACCCCATCGAGGCTATCGACAGGGCGTTCTCGATTGTGGAACCAGGTGATCTAATCGTGGTGCAGGTGGACGAAGTGAAGCCCATGCTCAATCGCGTGATGGATCATTTTGAACGCATAGTGGGTACTGCACCGGCAATCAACTGACCAGAGCTGAAAGCAAAGGCAAGAGCCAGTGGCACCTGAGACTCTGCCTCTACCACACGGGCCCGCATCTCCTGAGTCTTCGCTTTCATCTCCTGCTCCTCGGCGACCGCCATCGCACGCCGTTGCTCAGCCTCCGCCTGCGCGATCCGCTTGTCGGCTTCGGCCTGATCCGTTTGTAGCTCGGCGCCGATGTTCCTGCCTACATCCACATCCGCGATGTCGATCGAGAGGATCTCATACGCCGTGCCGGAATCCAATCCCTTACCGAGTACCACTCCGGTAATCTCATTGGGGTTCTCGAGCACGGTCTTGTGGGTTTCAGATGAGCCAATGGTGGAAACGATCCCCTCACCCACGCGCGCGAGGATTGTCTCTTCCCCCGCTCCGCCAACGAGACGGTGAATGTTGGCTCGTAGCGTCACCCGCGCGACTGCAATGAGCTGAATCCCGTCTTTGGCCATCGCGGCAACTCGCGGCGTCTCAATTACCTTGGGGTTGACCGATACCTGCACCGCTTCATCCACATCACGTCCTGCAAGGTCGATAGCCGCCGCCGTTGGAAACGAAAGCTCGATTCCAGCCTTGTCGGCAGAGATGAGGGCATGCGTGACACGTTGGACGCTCCCGCCTGCAAGGTGGTGCGCTTCCAGGTCGTTGACATTCAAATGGAGCCCTGCCTTGGTCGCGGCAATCAACGGGCGCACTATGGCCGGTGGACTCACCTTCCGAAGCCGCATGCCGATCAGGCTTCCGATTCCGAGTGGCACACCGGAGAAACGCGCCTCGATCCAGAGGCGTACCGGTATGAAAGACAACACCGCCGCAACGACGATCAGCCCTACGAGAGCCAACGCCGGCAAGAGCCAGTTTAGTGCAGAAAGTCCTTCCATGGTGTCTCCAGTTCCATTCTCACTGCCAGATCGTCACTAATACCGAAGGTTCCTACGCTCGGCCCTGCGTTGGCTGTTAGCGGGTACAACGTGCAACTCCCTGGTATCGTAGAAGGTCGGCGGCTCGTAGGTCCATCCCTTCCGCAGCCGACGTGCCTCTTTCCGCAATCTGTGCAGCAAGACCCTGCCACCAACCGACGCCGCCAACCGCGCGCCCAATCCAAACTCGTTGCGGAAGTCCTTGAACAGCATCGAGATCTTTTTCCGGAGCACGGGGTCCTTTCGGAACCACCGCCTCGAAGCCCACAACGCGCTCGTCCAGCCGAGTCTCAGGTCGCGTGTCTCCCACCGGAACCGCTCGCGGATGCGGCGATCGGCGTGGTCTTTGTACCGTTGCCAACCCTGGAGCATCGTGCGTGCGATTCTGAGAACGCTCGGGCCGTTGACCCTGAAATCGCGGGTGAATGCTCTGAGTAACGCCGCTGTTTCCTGCCCCTTCTCGAGGTAGGGGTGAATGTGGCGGAACCTGAGCTGCCCGTGTGCGTCGGCCTCCGGTACCTCGTCGGAACCGAGCAATGTGCCTTTTGCCTCATGTTCCGCGTATAGGGGGGTGCCCGGCACAGGCGTATAAAGCATGAATTGGTGGAAGTCGGCGTCGTGTTCCACGGCATATTCGATTGCGTCATCGATGTTGTCGGGAGTGTGATCCTCGAGCCCGATGATGGTAGAGCCCAGTACCCGAATTCCGTGGGACTGCAATTCCCTAACGAGCTTTCGCGTGTCGGTACCTCTCAACTTCGTGTAGTTGGCGTGGTCTCCCTCCAGGCCCATCCACACCCACGAAACTCCTAGCGCAACCAACTGGTCGATGGTGTACTTCCGAAGTGCGTTCGCGGAGCTGAAGATATAGAACGCCCAAGACTTCCCGTTCTCTTCCATCAACTCCAGCAACCGCAAAACTCGAGCGCGATAGAGCAGAAAATTCTCATCCATCACGAAAAAAGCCCGCACTTTCATCGCGGCTTCGAGCTCGCACATAACTTCGAACAGCTCGTCACCCGTCTCGAAGAAGTGGACACAATGGCCTTTACCGCCGAACATCGCAGACGTCGCGCAGAAGTTGCAGCCCATTGGGCACCCAACCGACGGAATCAGCGTCGCAGCCACATCACCCGGTTTCTTTGAGAGAGCAATACCCATGGTTCGGGCGCCGAAACCTGAAAGGATGCACGGATGCCGGATGGGCCGGTCAACATCGTCGCCCAAATACTGCCGCATCCAGCGCACGCCTTCGCCTTTGACTATGTGATCGGCATCAATACGGCTGTCGAGATCCGGGATGTTGGCGACGTGACCGCCGACGACGATGGAGGCTTCGGGGAGAAACTGACGCACCAACTCGCACATCTTCTGCACCTTCAGCACGTTTGGTTGAATGGCGCCAATCCCGACAACATCGTATTGATTGGATCGGATCTCTTCGACGAAGCGGTCCAACGTGGGGAAATCGAGAAGTGTGCAAGGTGCGTCGATGTTCTCCCGAATCAACATCAACCCCCACGAACGATGGAACATCCGTACCGAGAATGCTCCTTGAACTCTCGTGACCTGGTTGTGATACAACTCCATGGGGTTGATAGCCCTGCTACCATATTCGTCGTCTTGCGCAAAAGGGCCGAACACGCTGCTCAGTAGCACGCGCGCACCCGAGCCGCTGGGATGTAACGGTTGCAGACTCGAAGGAGCGGCAAGTGTTGATGTGGTCATTTGCTTGTTTCCATCACTCTCATCGGTGGGATTGGCTCACGAATTGCCGCGGACAACGGCATTGCGTCGACACATGATGCAGGACACCAACCAGGTCTCGTGCTCGGTTGATCCGGGAACGCGAGCCCTCGTGAGCGGCCCACCACACCGGGGGCAAACGACTGTGTCCTGAGAGGAAATCACGGCCTCGCGGATCACCACGACCTCATGGTCGTCGAACGGAGGGCTAGTGGATTCAATAACAGGTGATGTAACGGCCTGTGAATCAGTCACAACGTTCCAGTCCTCTTTTGTGATCTCAATTTGGCGTCCGGCAGAACTGTTGAACACGCCTCGGGTAACAACGACAGATTCCCCACTCACTACTCGAGCCTCAAGGATTACCTCACTCGACCTGGTGTCGACGAGACTGACACCTCCTGCGTCGGCGGTGAAGACGAAACGGTCGCGGTCGTTGAAGGTCCACTGATTCCGCCGCAACCGGGCTATGTGAGAACCACTGATGTTGTAGAGATCCATGGTGAGCAAGAGCTTGGGTTCGAACGGCCCCCACTCGAAGAGAATCTGTTGGTTTCCCCGCACGCTTATGACGCCATCGGTATTACTCAGGCGACTCGAACCTATGGTTAGCTGCATTTGACCTCCTTGTTTCCGGCTTCGGTTCAGCTAGGGCATTGGGCCTAGATCGACGAGCAGCACCTCGGTGTTCTCCAAAGCCGTGAGGGAGACCGAAGGCTCGACCGTGACGCCCGCTCCGTCGCCTTGGCTCAAAACGATGTCGTGCAAAGTCGCCGCGCCGTAGATGAGATGGAGCCACACGCTTCGCCCAGGCAACAGCTCGTGCACGAGGTGGTGCCCGGGGTCGAGGATGCTAGAGTAGACGAGTGCGTCCTGTTGGGTGCGCAGCGAGCCCTTCCGCCCGTCCGGGGACACAACGACACACAACAGGTTGTGGCGTTGCGCAGCCGGAAAGCGCTTCTGTTGGTGAACGCAGTCGAGCCCGACTTGCGATGGACGCAGGGATATCCGAAAGACATGCGCACTGTCTGTCACTGACGGGTTCGTTTCCTTGTGACGGATTCCACGACCCGTACTCATGTGCTGGAACTCGCCCGCGTGAACGACGCCCGAGTTCCCAGTCGAATCCTCCTGCGCAAGTGCCCCCTTGTAAGTATAGGTGACCACCTCTGCTTCCCCACGAGGGATAGGCACAGAAACGGCGCCAGGCGCGAGCAGAAACTCGCTGAATGCGGTAACCTGTCCAAAGTTCTCTGCGGGTCGGCCAGGTGGCTCGTGATCGTGGAATGTGTGCCAGCTATCGTGCGTTCCGCTCTCGATGTGGCGACGCTCTGTGTTCTTCCGCAGCGTAATCATCAGTCGGTTTCACTCGATGGCGCGGGCCGTGCTCACGCCTCTTGCTGCTACGCCGGTGTGAGGTGAGCGAGTGCCAGCTCTACCTGAGCAGCCAATAGGTCCTTTGTTGGAACAACACTTTTCACGATGTTTTGCATCTGCGTTCTCGAGTATTCAGCCTCCTGCGTGTCCGGATGTTCGGCCAAAACGCCGTTGTAGAGTTCGAGAGCTTGATGCAAGTCCTTTATCGCGTAGTGCGCATCGTGAGCCTTGTCGTACGCTCGGCTGGCCATCGTAGTTCTTTTGAAGTCAGGCATGTCATCTTCTCCACCTGCGCGTGAAAGTGACTCGTCACGACCATTGGGCGCGATCGATTTACAGGCCACCATCTCAGAGGGTCACATCGGCAAGTCGCGGGCCGGAGATGAGGGTGTGGACTTGTCGCCTTGTTCGTGTCCGTGACGTGAGCGATCACCAGGCTTCACCAAGACGGCGGCGCGCCCGGCCCGTGGCCGAAAGAAGGCATCGCCGGTGCCAGTGCTGGAGCCGAAAAACACTCGAGTGAAGTCGCTACGAGAGGTCAAGGCGGGCTGTCCGGACAGATCAAAATGAAGTATGGTTACTTCAATATGATGGAGTAGCCAATGCGCGTCGACGATCTGCATCACGAGGAAATCCTAGAGTTAGATCCGGAAGGCGGAGTGATCCGTTTCGCAGGGCAGCGGGCGCTCCTGCTCGACGCCGTGGCCATGGGAATATTGCGCCAGTATCTCGTTGATAATTTTGGCCTGACCGCGGCCCGAGCAGTGCTGACCCAGTTCGGATTCGCTCACGGCTGGCGCATGGCCGAGGCCATGCAGAAGGAATTCAACTGGACCAACAACGACGAGTGGCGGCGTGCCGGCCCCCGCATCCACACACTCGCGGGCCTTTTCCGCACCCAGCCGGGAAGTGAAGACCCGCTGAGCAAGGAGGGGGTCACGCTGCTCGCTTCTTACGAGGCAGAACAGCATCTCCTGCATTTCGGTCGCTCCGATTCGCCTGTGTGCTGGACCATATGCGGGCTCACCAGCGGCTACGTCAGCCATACAACCGGCAAAGAGATCTACGTCCTCGAAGATCGCTGTCTAGGTGGTGGTCACGCGGCATGCCACCTTCTAGGGCGTACACGTGAAGAATGGGGGGACGAACGCGCTGAGGAGCTGACGTTCTTCGACCAGGGGCGCCTCGAAGAGTGCCTCGACGTCTCGCTCAGCCGGGTCACCGCAACCTTGAAGGCTACCGAGGTGAAGCTTCAGGAGCGTCGGAAAGTGCTGGTGCGGGTAGTACGCGATGTGGAGGAGCCGCTGGGTATCGTAGCCAAGAGTTCCAGGATGCAGCATGTGGTTGAGCTAGCGAGACGCGTGGCGAAAGTCGACGCCACAGTACTCATTACCGGTGAGAGCGGGGTTGGCAAGGAACGGATCGCACGCCTCGTGCACGACGAGTCCACACGCGCCGCTGGGCCGTTCATCGCCGTCAACTGCGGCGCCATCACCGAGACGCTCCTCGAGAGTGAGCTGTTCGGGCACAAGCGTGGTGCGTTCACCGGCGCGGCCTCGGACCGTCACGGACTGTTTGAAACGGCTAATCACGGTACTCTGCTGCTGGACGAGATCGGCGAGGTGTCCGCGGGCATGCAAGTCAAGCTGCTGAGGGTGCTTCAGGAGCGGGAGATCCGCAGGGTCGGGGAAAGTAAGAGCCGGGCGGTAGACGTGCGCGTTCTGGCGGCCACCAACCGCGACCTGGCGCATGGGGTCGCGGATGGGGCATTTCGACAGGACCTTTACTACCGGCTCAAGGTCGTAGAACTGCACGTGCCGCCGCTTCGCGACCGCAGGGACGATATCCTCCCACTCGCGCGCGTGTTGCTCGCGGATGCCGCCGCTCGGATGGGGCGTAAGATCTCGGGGCTCGTCCCAGGTGCTGTCGATCAGCTCCTGCGATACGAGTGGCCGGGTAATGTGCGCGAGCTGGAGAACGCGATGGAGCGTGCGGTCGCACTCGCGCGTGGTACCCGCGTGGAACTCGAAGATCTGCCTGAGGAGATCCGCCAGGCGTTCCCCAGGCCGGTGGTTGACCGGGGAACCGTGCAACCGCTCAGCGAAGTCGAAAAAGAGTACATTATCGCCGTGCTGGAACTCAACGGCGGGAACCAAACGCGCTCGGCCGAACAGCTCGGAATCGGCTCGGCAACGTTGTACCGAAAGCTCAAGAAATATGGACTCGTCGGGAAAACTCCGGCCCGAGGGAACAAGTCGAACAATGCAGCAGAACGGTAGTCTGAGTCCTCAGCGCGGGTTGGTTTCATGCTGTTGGGGATAAGTGTTGCGGTGTTGCTCGTTGCGACGATCGGATACGTCGTGTGGTTATATCGTCAGGGCTCTTTTCCAATGTCCCGGTTGCGGAAAGATGCAAAACGGGCAGCCCGCCGTACGAGGGAGTTGGATCGTGAAGATGTCAAGTACGACCAGCATACCGAATAAAGGCTTTCGCCTGCCAGCCAATTACAATCCGCATCGCGACGCGCGTTGAGGCCAGGAATCGCGTTGCCCAGCGCCATCATCCGGGGGACCTCCCTGCAGGAAAGGCAGCATCTATTTGCCGGCATAGCTCTGTGTATGGCATGTGTCTGAAATTGACCATGCCTCTTGCGTACCGCACCTCTCCGTGTTCCGATCTAAACCTGGTCTGAACTCCGCCTACTGGCCGCCCGCCCCTCCCGACCCGCGTCCGGAATCCCACGTACCACTTCTCGTTCCCGTGCACGACAACACGCTCCGCGGAGCAAAAGAGGTCCTTGAGCCACGTCGTGCCGGCATCCGATTGTTCCACCGTGGTTTCCTGAACAGCTATCAGGTGAAGCTCGTTGCACGTAAACGAAGCGCGTGTCGGTTCACCACGACTCGATTCCATCTCTACAGACCACTCATTGCCAAACCGGTCCTTGTACGTCTGCTCGTTCCGGCTCATCTAGGCCTCCGTCACGCGGTTGGGTTCGGGAAATCTGCACCACAGGCCGAATACTCACCTCGACCATTGAGCGAGTGCGGACAAGAGAAAAGGGGCCCGCGCGTATGCCAGGTCCCTTTCATATACTCACTGGTGTTTCGTCACACAGAAATGCCGCATTCTATGACGGAGTTGGAAGGTAACCGTTTGGCTTCCCCATTGGATAGTGTTGAACTGCCCCTAACTCATCGATTGCCGGTCCGGAGTTGACGGTGCGCCCAGAGCCGGCTATGGTTCACGAGAGTAATCAGAGGCTCCGGGGTTGAGGGGCCGCAGAGAGTTCGAACGTCGACGGGGGACCTGACAACGATCGGGTGCCCCGTTTTGTTTGTGAAGTCTTACGCCGCGCTGGGTAGCGCGGCAGCCCAACGCGGGGGCACCATTCCGCGGAAATGTAGTCGGTTGGTACGGCATTACCGCACCCCCGGCCACAGCAACAAAGGGAGTACGTAATGCGTACCAGAGGAACAGTTAAGTGGTTCAACGACAGCAAGGGTTTTGGTTTTGTAACGCCCGAGGACGGCAGCAAGGATTGCTTCGTCCACCACAGTGCAATTCAGGGAGAAGGCTTCAAGTCACTTCGCGAAGGTGAGCAAGTGGAGTTTGACGTCGTCGAGGGTCAGAAAGGCCCGGCGGCAGAGAACGTGACCGCTATCGGCTAACAGCCGGCTGGAGTGATTCAACTGATGGGTCGCCCCGGTCTGCATAGGGCGGCCCTTCTCATGTGCATCCATCGAAGGGTAACAGGTGACAGAGATAGTACTGAAGGAAAACGACCGTGTGGAATGGGCCATCAAGGCATTCCGGCGCAAGGTCCAGCGCAGCGGCTTGCTTAAGGATTTGCGGCAAAGCCGCTACTACCTCAAACCGAGCGTCGCCCGACGCTTGAAAGCAGAGGCCGCCAAGCGACGCCGCCGACGCAGGAACAGGTCGCGGTGAGTGAAACGCCGGATTGTATGGTCGAGAGGGGTTTCTCGACCTAGACAGTATACTGATACTCGACAGAGGCCATCGGTTTGCCATACCAGTGGGTGCAGTGACTACGCTCCACAAGTACAGAGGAACGTATTGAACGACGACACCGCCGAGGACCCCTCCGGCCACAACACCGCCAACGAAACCGACCAGGATAGCTCAGCCCCTGCCGATATCAACAAACTAAAGGCAGAGTTGTCCCAGATCACACTCTGCTTCTTGATACAGGATTGCGGCCAGCACCCTGACGCCAAGTCCCACGGTGAATCTCCCAACGGTCGCACCACGCACGCACAACTGGAGAGTCTCCTAGCCCAGACACCGAATCCGACCCCTTGCCGCCTGGCATCCTATCCTAGGCGGTGACATGTTATGGGACCGAACAGTTGACGAGGCAAACGCGAGTTACGGCAACTTCACCGTCTGAGTGAGGAGTAACGGATGATTAGCCGCACGACACTATTGAGCGCCGTGCTTGTCGGCTCATTCGCAAACCCGTATCGGATCCTATCCGCGCAGGACGAGGCCAGGACGCTGGTACGTGGGCGGGCGGTTGAGCGTGAGATCGCGGCAGGAGAAGCACACCGCTACCAAGTCGCTCTCGAGACGGATCAGTTTCTGTTCGTTGCCGTCGAACAACAGGGTGTCGACCTCGTAGTGCGAATTCTCGGACCGTCCGGTGAGGAGCTTGACGAGGTTGACAGCCCCAACGGCAGCTGGGGACTCGAGGCTGTGACATTCTTCCCGTCAGGATCGGGTATCCATCTGATAGAGGTGGCACCGTTGGAAGAGGAAAAAGACGAGTCGGGTGGTTACGAGATTACTCTGGAGCGACTCGAGCCAGCGGCGACCACGAAATCCGCCAGGGTCGACCAGCTCTTCGCCCAATGGGACCGAGCCGGATCACCCGGTGCCTCGGTGGCTGTGGCTCGGGGCGACTCGGTTCTCTTCGAGAAGGGATATGGATACGCACAATTGGAATACGAGATACCGATTACGCCGGCCACGATCTTTCATGTTGCTTCCGTGTCCAAACAGTTCACGGCGTTCGCAATAGCGATGCTGGCAGATCAGGGGAAGCTCTCGTTGGATGATGATATCCGCGAACACTTGCCCTATGTGCCCGATTTCAGTGTCACCATCACGCCACGACATTTGATCCACCACATGAGTGGTATGCGCGACCAGTGGAACCTCTTGGCGCTTGCTGGTTGGCGGTTGGACGACGTGATCACCAAGGAGCAGGTGGTTCGGCTAGTCGAGCGTCAGCACGAGCTGAACTTCGAGCCGGGAGCCGAGTACCTCTACTGCAACACAGGTTACACGCTACTAGCCGATATCGTGGAGCACGTAACCGGACAGCCTTTTCCGGAGTGGATGGATTTGAACGTGTTCCAGCCGCTGGCGATGAACAGCACGCATTTCCACGACGATCATGAGTTCATCGTGCCAAACCGAGCCTACTCCTACGCCGATGGGGGTCGGCGCGGCTTACGTAAGTCTGTGTTGAGCTACGCGAATGTGGGTGCGACGAGCCTGTTCACCACGGCGGAGGATCTGACCAAATGGATGGACAATCTGCAGGGCGGTCAGGTCGGCGGGGCTGCGGTCCGAGACAAAATGCACACGCGCGGAATCTTGAACGACGGTGACACACTCGACTATGCGTTTGGCCTGACGATCGGTGAGTTTCGAGGATCGCAAGCCGTAGGTCACGGTGGGGCGGACGCCGGCTTCAGGAGCAACGTGATACGGTTTCCCGAGCATGGTTACTCCATTGCGGTCTTGAGTAACCTGGCGAGCTTCAACGCAGGCCGCACTGCTCAGCAGGTAGCCGGGATCTACCTGGAGGAGTTGTTGGACCCAGTGGCACAGGAGAGCGCAGTCGAGGAGTCAGGCGCTGCAGCGGAAGAGGTTACGGTCGATCCAACCATTCTAGCGGAATATGTGGGTGACTACGAGCTGGAAATCGGTTTGAACTTGTCGGTTACGAGGGACGGCGACCAACTCCTCGCACAAGCCACGGGGCAGTCACAGGTTGCCTTGCAGCCATTGTCCGACACGACCTTCATAGTCATAGAGGCCGACGCTCAGCTGACTTTCCACCGTGATGATTCAGGGGCAGTAGCAGAGATCACGTTGGAGCAGGGTGACCAGTCGTTTGGCGGCAGGAGGGTGGACGCGGTGGTGTTGACTGCAGAGTCGTTGGCCGAGTACGAAGGCGAATATTACAGCGAGGAGCTGGGCACCAGCTATACCATCGTCGCACGCGACTCCGGGCTCGTTGCCGAACACATGCGGCACGATTCAATTACTCTCTCGCCCGCGGCGCGGGACAACTTCGCAGGTAGTGTCTGGTTCTTTGGTCAGGCCAAATTCGAACGCAACGAGGCTGGCGCGATCACGGGTATGAGGGTATCGAGCGGCCGCGTGAGAAACCTCCTGTTCGCGAAGATCGAGCGGGAATCAGGCACGTAGGTCTCAAAGCCCACGAAAGACCCAGTGTGCCCCAGAGTCTTGAGGCCATTATGTCGTTGTTTCGAGGGATTCCGGGCGTCGATGCCGTACTTTGCAGACCCAACAAAAGACCCCGGCGTGTCCATACAACATGACTGTTGGGTGCTCGCAGTAACCTCTTGACATAGAGGCAGACAGATCTATAATAGACACTATTGAGGTCTATTATGGACACACCAATAAGCCTTGAAGCTCCGCTCCGCGCCATCGGAGAGCTGCTGGAACGCCATTGCCAAGATGCTGCGATCGTGGTAGTCGGCGGCACTGCCTTGAACCTGCTTGGCATCGTATCACGAACCACGCGCGATGTCGATGTCATCGCGGTTGGCAACCCGACGGAGGGATTCCCACCGTCAACGCTTCTGCCACCTGACCCGTTGCCGCAACACCTGCTCGACTTGATAACACGAGTTGCACGCGACTTCGCCATACCGGATGACTGGATGAACTCGGCGGTTGGTGGCCAATGGGAAACCGGACTCCCACCTGGTTTCGAGCAAAGAGTATCATGGCAGCGGATGGGGGGTCTCTGGATCGGGTTGCCTGGCCGCATCGACCTTATCCTACTGAAACTATATGCGGCCGCAGACGACGTTGGGCCTGCCAGCCGACATTTCAAGGATCTCATTGCACTCAATCCGACGTCGGACGAACTCCAAGCTGCTACCGACTGGATTAGAACACAGGACCCATCGCCCGAATTCAACGATATCGTAGCGAAGGTAGTGCACCATGTCCTTGAAGCCTCTCGTTAAGGCCACGAAGGAGCTGCGGGAAGCAGCGGTACGAGCAGCCTGGCGACAATGGAGTGCCATCTTCACACTCGCTGCGGATGAACAACGGGCACGTGCCATCGTCGATCCAGAAGCGCTGGTGATCGTATCGATCGGATTGCGCACGCGCGAGCCTCGGCTATGGCGCGCTTGCAGCGTTTGGGCACGGGTTGGAGCGAGACTGCTCAGCGTTCAACGCATCAAGAACCTTGCGAGCGGCTTCGCCGGCGATATCGATTCCGGCCTCGCCGAGTTCGCATGGATCGCAAAGGCTGAAGGAAATGACGGGCGGTGGAAAGCGCTCGCAGCGATGGTAGAGCCATCTCGGCCCAAGCGCAAGGAAAGGCAGGCCACCACAACACTAACTTCCCCACCAGCGTTGATGTTGCGGTTGCGCCTTGGTTTGGGTGTTGGAATCAAGCCGGACGTGCTCACGTACCTGATGGGCCTAGCAGGGGGGCGGGCGACGATTCAACAGATTACAGCCGCCACCCACTACTATGGGCGGGCAGTGCGGCGCGCGGTGGAAGAACTGGTTGCCGCCGGTTTCGTCCAGCATTGGTCGACCGCACCCGCTTCGTACGGTGCCGACCTAAACAGCTGGCACGAATTGCTGGACATCGATCCAAACGATCCACCGGCGTGGCGTCCGTGGGCATCGAATTATGCGTTTGTCCTAGCTGTTTCGGAATGGGTCGATATCGATCCACCAACATCGGCGACCGTGGCCGCGTCAGAGGCGCGCGACATCGCCTCTCAACACAGCGATGCGCTCGGTGCAGCCGGGATACCGCCAATGCCCACGGGCAAATACCCGGGGGCAGATTTTCTGGAGCCTTTCGGGCAATCGCTTCTGTCGTTTGGGGAGTATTTGGATTCCGTTGTCTAAGTATGGAGAAGTGAGGAATGGCAGTGGGGGGTAACAGTAGTTGCACCACTTTTTGACCCACTTGGGTGGCGACGAAATAGCCTGATCCCATAAGTCATTGCAGGATCGGTCTTTACTAATCGGGACGGTGGGATTTGTTGCGAAGCACACCGAGGCTGCGAAGCAGCCGCAGTTCCACCCACGCCCCCCTGAACCCCATGCTGGACGAGAACTAGGTCGGATACGACATCCAGTAGCATTCACGCGGTGTTTTGGGCATCGGCGTCGTATCTGAAGAAACACGACAAACGAAACGTTGCACGAAACTCACAACAGCACCCACAACACACGTACTGTGCCGTCGAATTCCCACGCTGTCAGCGCACTACAGGTTGGAGCATTCGGTTGCAGCTGAGGAGAGACTGTCCACACCCAGGTGCGCCGATGGGCCTAACAAGAGCGGAGCCAATCCCGGGCCAGTGTCTCAAGTTCGCCCACCGCCTTCACCAACTCAGCAGCCTCTGATTCGGACAGGCCAGAGAGTGCCTCATACGTCACTTCATGCCGTTTTGTGCGGCAGCTGTCGAGGAAACGTGCGATTTCTCGAGCTTCGGCGCCGATCACGAGTGGTAGAGCAGCGATGGTTCTGTAATGTTTCTGGTCGCGGGAAGCGCGGTAACCGGCGGTCTGGAGGACGGCCGTACAGAGCCGGAGTGCAGCGTTGTAGGCGATCGCGAAACGCCAAGAGGGCGACAGGTCCTTTCTCGCGTCAGCGAGGTCGCTGGCTGCAGCTTCGAGGAGGTCGCTAGTCTCCTGAGCCGAAGCCGTGTGGCGCACGAGCCAGCCGTTCGCGAGCCAAGTCTCAAGACTCATCGTTCAGACCGGGCACGGCACCAATTACAGGAATCGTTGGCGTTGCCAGTATGCGGTTCAAAAACGAGTCGTTCTCCTTACGGCGGCGGTCAAACTCGCGTCTCGTCCAAACGTTGGGGTTGATCTCACGCGCGAGCACATCGTGGGCGGGGCCGAGTCGGCGCACGGTCTCTCGCAATCCTAGCGAACCGACGACCAAGAGATCCACGTCGCTTCCGGCCGTGGCCGCCGACGCCGCGATAGATCCATACACGAAAGCAAACTGGATACCCTCTGTGCCGAGCGCCTCGCGGAGCACGTCTGCCAGACCTTCTGTCTTGAGGACGATCTCGCGCAAAGGGCGGTAAAGGGGGTGCCGTTTGTTCGCCCGCACGTATCGGCGGTTGCCATCGCGGCGTTCGACGAGGAGGTCTGCGTCAACGAGCTTCTCGAGTTCCTGATGGACAGTGCGCGGCGCTAAGCCGGTCAGTCGAACGAGTTCGCGGAGGTGGTACTCGGCAGATGGATCCAGCATAGTGCGGGAGAGTATTGCGCGGCGGGCAGGGGGGCCCAAAACCTGGAGTGACGCCATGACGGTTGTATTGTAGAGGCATACATTCGTATGTCAAGGACATACAACCACTTCCAGAATGCGTCATCACCTAAGTCGTATGCTGGCATTGACTTACTAATCGGGACGGTGGGATTTGTTGCGAAGCACACCGAGGCTGCGAAGCAGCCGCAGGTCCACCCACGACCCCCTGAACCCCATTGCCAGTCAGGGGGGTGCGAAAAACGACATTTTGTCGGTTTTTCGGGGGATTCCGGGCGTCGGTGCCGTACTTTTACGACATTCATGTCGTACTTTGCCGTACTTTACAGACCCCAAAACAGACCCCCGCCTTCCCTACGACATGAATGCGCCCAGTTATGCGTTCGTCCGCAGCCTACCGTTCCACCTCCACATCCATCACCCGGATGTCACTCTCGTTACCGTTCACGGTGACGTTGAGGTGGTCAGGGCCAACGGAGAATAAGCCGCAGCATCTATTCGTATTCGTTTTCATCCGCGAAACCTGGCTGGCACTGGTTCACGTAGACAACACCGTTTCGATGATCGAGTAGCCAGCCCAGACTCTAGGAGAAGGTTGCTTCAATTCCACGAACGTGAATACCGCCCGGCCAATAAGCATAACGGCCGTGACGAGGATTCTGACTTTGAGCTGTCGTGATGCTAGGGTTCGGGCGAGCTCGGTCGCTTACCCTATCTGCGCTAAAACGCGCTGAAGTGCCGTGTCTGCCATCCGTCGCCATTCCGCCACGGACGCATCACCTCGTGACCATAATCCGAGGGCCGTGCTGTAGTGCAATGCAGCCTCTCTGAGATCTCCTCTGTGCTCAGCTAGCACTCCCAGTTGCCACGATGACCTTGCCGTGTAGAACGCCGACCAGTTGCTTGGCGGAACGAATGACTTGTACAGGCGCTTCGATTCCTCCAGCAATCCACGTGAGCGAAGGATCTCAGCGAGGTGAAAGCGCATCGCGGGTTCTGGATGTGATTCTAGCTCGTTGGAGGAGTGAACGCCCCAGGCTTCGTATGCAATCCTGGCCTCACGCTCTGCGGTCTCGATGTCTCCCCGGTTAACGGCGATGCGCGCCTCGATGTCTGCGGCCAACGCAGCGGGCCAATCCCACGTTCTGTCGTTTTGAGGGAGCTGCGCTATCACGTTCTTCCATTGCCTCGCCACAAGTGTGTCACCAAACACGGCGTGGTACGCCGCCACCGCCCAACCAGTTGCCCAGACCATGTTTTTCGAGTCGATGTAGTCGTCGAGCGAATTCATGGGCGCGTGCGCGGCGAGTTCGGCCACAGCACGAGTCGTCGCAGCAGCGTCACCAACACCTGCCATAGATGCTGCAACGAAGTACCGGTTCAGGGTTTGGCGTATATTCTGCATCAGGCCGCCACGGACAAGCGAGTCAGTCATGGCAATTCTGCCTTCACCAAACCAGAGCTGGATTTGCGCACCCTGACCGATCGACTGATGATACACCGGCATCGTATCGACCATCAGCTCCGCGAGATACTGCTCAGCAACCACCGGGTCTCTCATTCTGAGATCACGCACCACCCTCGTTACGACAGGCACTGCGTGCCCGGCCAGTACACGAAGTACGGAGTCCCGAGCCGCACCGCTGGCTGCGAATACCCTGCCGGCACCCATGCTGCCCGAGACAACGGGATTCAGCGTGTCCACGCTCGTTATTCCCGCTAGGTACTGGTGCAGGGAATCACTGTCCTTGGTCCACGGCACAACATTCAGAAGCAAACCGTACGCATACGTGGATGCGGGATCTAGCTCCAAGACCCTCAGGCAGAGGTGGGCAACGTCGTCCGCGTCTTGTCGAGCTGCCAACCGAGGTCGAGATATACAGATGCCAGATTCTGTAGCGCGTCCAGATCATGCGAGTCGATTTCGAGAATCCTTTCCAGAAGTGTCGCGCTCAGCGCCCCGTCGGACTGGTCGAGTGCCTTTCCTGCCTCGACTCTCAACCGGTTACGCGGACTCAAGCGGTCCCGGTAACGCATGGCGCGATCCATGATTTCCGTGAGACCGGAAAAGGACGTTCCTGCCTGAAATAACTGCCAACTGCGGATCTTGTATTGTTCTAAATGTGCCAGCGCGAACGTCGCTGCGTGCATCGATCTCCCGCTCACCTGACGCTTGCTCTGGACTCATATAGGCAGGGGTGCCAATCGCGAGCCCTGTTTCGGTCAGCCTTACACCTCCCGCAACAGCCAGAGCCCGCGCAATGCCGAAGTCAGCAACCACGGCATGACCGCCTTCAAACATGATGTTCTCAGGTTTGATGTCACGATGGACAAATCCCCGAGAGTGCGCGTGATCTAAGCCATCGGCAATCTCGCGGGCGATTTGCAGGGCGTCATCGATGGTTAGCTGCCTTTCCTCGTTCAACCGATCACGGAGTGAGCCACCCGACACATACGGCATGACGTAGTAGAGGATACCGTCGGCCTCGCCTGAGTCGTAGGGGGGCAGGATATGAGGATGGTG
>CAYTDU010000010.1:0-24322 GCA_964436395.1 uncultured Gemmatimonadaceae bacterium
CATACTCTGTATGGTCGACTCGGTGTACGCCATTTCTTGCCGCAGCCGCTCTTCGACACGCTTACGTTCGGTGATGTCCTGGATCGTCCCGGTCATGCGAACGGGCGTACCGCTTTCATCGAACTCCAGCGTGCCGAGCCCGTGCACCCAGCGCTTCTCGCCATCGTTCAGTCGAACGATCGTGTACTCTTTGTCGAAGGGCTTTCCCCTGCCGAGCACGCGCGTCTTGAAGTAGTTCAGCATTTCGAGCCGGTATTCCGGATGAACGATATCTGCCCAACCTGCAAGGTTTCGCGCAAAGGATTCGTCGATTCCGAAGATCTTGTCCAAAATCGGTGAGCTGGTCCAACTATCGGCGGGAATGTCGAAGTCGTAGGAACCTAGCTGGGCGACTTCCTGACTTTGGCGGAGGATCTTTTCACTTTCGCGCAGCTTTGCCTCAGCCTGCTTTCGCGCTGTGATATCGGTAAACAACGCTACCATGTTTCCGGGCGACGTCTGAAATGCGTGGACCTCGAACGCACCGGTGATCTCGGCGTCTTCATAATTGACTTGCTCGATTTGCCACGCTTCGCCATCGCGGGCAGCCTTGATGTAACGCTCAGGAATCTCTGTGTCCGTCAAGGGAGGGAATGCTTCCAAGATCTCTTTCCCGACGAACAAGGAATTGTCAACGCCCAGGAGTCTGTCGGCCGCCGGATTGGCGCCAGCAAACACTAGTCGACCATCGGGCTCGAGTCTGTATATGTGCGCGCCCATTGGCGATGCATCGAGGATGTTGCGGGACCATGCGTCGAGCCCGCCTCCACCATCTTGATCAAGATCGTCTACTCGGGACTCCAAATCGGCTATTCGCTCGCGCGCCTGTTTGAGTTCCTCGATCAGTTGAGCCTTGGTTTTGGCTTGATCCTTCATGAGACAGCTCCGATCAAAGGCGTCTCGAGGGTGCAAAAGAGATGAGTGTAGGCGGGGCGTCCGTGGTCCCGTCGTCGCATCCACCGGCTCTTACCCATTATACGCATACCGTCCACCGAGGGATCCCATTTTGGTTGGGCGACTTTGGTGATCCAGCTTTCGAAGCCTACGATTTACCACAAACTGAAATCATCTGCAACCCCACAAAATGGGTTCTGGTGGGGTAAGTTTCACGTGGCAGTAGAGATCTCTTACATGATCTTCGTCATACCGTATACCGTCAAACCAAGTGTAGGGAAATCATGAATAGAATTCTGATAGTGGTTTGCTCGGCGTTGCTCGCTGCGTCTTCCATAGTTGGGCAGGGAATCCCCGAACCGGTAGAGTTTTTCGGCTTCAACCTCGGCGGCGACCGGAAACTCGCCGATTGGGAGCAAATGACGGGCTGGTACGTGCTCCTGGCGGAACGAAGCGACCGAGTAACGCTCGATACTCTCGGTGAGACCACTTGGGGAGCGCCATTCCTG
Source organism: uncultured Gemmatimonadaceae bacterium (assembly GCA_964436395.1). GTDB lineage: Bacteria > Gemmatimonadota > Gemmatimonadetes > Gemmatimonadales > GWC2-71-9 > JBDGYW01. The sequence goes on from CAYTDU010000010.1 coordinate 1,443, forward strand.
ATGGTAACCGTCACGAGTGCCGAAAACCACGCACGCCTCGGCGAGTTGCGCGAGATCCAGCTCAAACTCGCCGATCCGAGACTCATATCGGGCCCCCTGGAGCTGGAAGATCTGCTGGAAAGAGGTAAGACTGTTGCGCTTGTCACCGAGGGAATTCACGCCACCGAGGTCGGCGGACCGCAAATGGCGGCCAGGATGATCCACCGTTTGGCTACTTCAAACGACGAGAAAGTACTCGAAATCCTCGACAATGTGATCTTGCTGGATATCCCGAGTCTCAATCCGGACGGATTGGACATGATTGTGCATTGGTATCAGAGGTGGGTCGGAACCGAGTACGAATCGGCCCCCCTCCCTACTCTCTATCATCCATACGTCGGCCACGACAATAATCGCGACTGGTACGCGTTCACGCAGATCGAAAACGAGCTCACGGTGACTGAGGCTCACAATGCCTGGCACCCACAGATAGTACACGACATTCATCAGATGGGGGGGACGGGTGCACGCATCTTTTTCCCACCTTTCATCGATCCATGGGAGCCGAACATCGATCCTCTGTTGACATCGGCTGTCAATCAACTCGGCTCGTACATGGCCGCGGAAGTGCTCGCCCAGGGGAAACAGGGTGTCGTCACAAACGCAATCTATGACGCTTTCACACCGGCCCGAGCGTACCAGCACTACCACGGCGGCGTCCGCATCTTGAGCGAGACCGCGTCGATCGGGGTCGCGTCGCCGGTCACCGTCTCGATGGAGGACATGGGAGAAAGACGCGGCCTAGATCCGCGAAAGAGCGCCTGGAACTTCCCTGTGGTTTGGCCCGGTGGGGAATGGTGCCTAATGGATATCGTGGATTACATGGAAGCGGGTGTGATGGCTCTGCTGACCAATGCGGCAGTGAACAGAAGGTATTGGTTGGAGAATTTTTACCAGATCAACAAAAAAGCAGTCGACAAATGGCCGGAGTGGCCGGCCGCTTGGGTCATCCCAGCTCAACAACGAAACCAGACCGGGTTGGATGCTGTACTACGTATCCTCACTTTGGGGGACGTTGAAGTGCATGCAGCTCAGGCGAGTTTCACGGCGGGTGGTAGTCGATACGAGGCTGGGTCCTACGTGGTCCCAATGAACCAACCATACGCTTCGTTTGCGCAGACGCTCCTGTCACGGCAGGAATACCCGGATCTTCGTCTCTATCCGGGCGGCCCCCCCAAACCACCCTACGATGTTGTTGCGCACACGCTCCCCCTCCTCATGGACATTGAGGCCACATCGGTCGAAACACTGCCCCGGGTCGAGCTGTCCGAACCGATTCCAGCCCATCAGGTGACGTACGAAGCGCCGGCGGCGTTGAGGGGACGTCGCGCTCCGCGTATCGCCCACTACAAATCTTGGCGCGATCCGATGCCGGAGGGCTGGACAAGGTGGGTGCTGGATCAACACGGAGTACCGTACGACACGCTACATGATTCCGATATTCACAGTGGTGCGTTGGCGAGTTACGACGTCATCCTTTTCGAAGACCAATCTCCGGAACAAATCGCGAACGGTTGGGCGGAAGGCACGTTGTCACCCGAGTACACGGGTGGCCTTGGCACGACGGGCATTGATGCTGTCCGCAACTTCGTACAGGCGGGCGGTAGAGTTGTGGCGGTCGGAGCCGCGACTGACTTCGCGATCGACGCGCTCGACATCGGCGCAAGCAATTCTGTAGCTGGGCTTTCCGACTCGGAGTTCTACATCCCAGGCTCGATTCTCCGAATCTACCTTGCGAGCGATAGCGAGATAGCAGCGGGCGTTCCGCAGCCAAACGTCGCATGGTATTGGCGGAGTAGCCGAGCGTTCGACGTGGCGGATCCGAGCATCGATGTGGTGGCACGCTACGGTGCCGGCAATCCATTGCTCTCCGGTTGGGTGCTGGGACACGAGCACATAGCGGGCAAACCGGCGGTGGTCGAGGCTCATGTGGGTGAAGGTTCGGTGATTCTGTTCGGCTTTCCACCAAACTACCGTGGGCAGACCATCGCGACCTGGCCGCTGTTGTTCAATGCTCTGACATACGCACGGTGATTTGGTGACAGCATCGTACCGCCTTGCGAGCCCGACTCGGTTTTCCATCGCCGCAGCCGGGCTCGTGCTGATGTGCATTTGCCGCCCCTTGATGCTGTTGGGTCAGCAAAGCCCCACCAGGTTGGACACACTGCATGTTCAGGCGGCCTCCAGAGTGGACCCGAATCTTCCTGCGCTTACACGCAGTATCCAACTTCTCACCGCCGAGGACATTTCGTCACTGCCGGTTCGGACAATCGCGGAGATGCTCGAATGGGCTACGGGGGTCGAAGTGCTCAACCGGTCACCTGCACAGAGCGACCTGTCGATCAGGGGCGCCAGCTTCGAGCAGGTAGTGGTGTTGGTGAATGGAGTGCGAATGAGCGATCCACAGACCGGTCACTTCGACCTCGACCTAGCCGTCCCGCTGGAATCGGTGGAACGGGTTGAGGTGATTCGCGGTGCGGCATCCGCTCTCTACGGTGCGGACGCGATGGGCGGGGTGGTGAATGTGGTTACGCGTACTGACGCGGTTCCGTTCGGCGGCAGCGTTCACGGCGGGTCATGGAGAACGATGAGGGTAGCGGCGAGAGGGGGAGTGACAGCGGGAGAAGAGGGAGGGATGTCGTTCAATGCCGGAGGGGAAGCCGCGCGGTCTGACGGGCATCGCGACGGTACCGACTACGAGACTCTGCTATTCCATGGATCGCTGTCCCACAACTTTGCCTGGGGAAGACTAGCAGGTGATATGGGCGTTTCGCGGCGCGATTTCGGTGCTCAGGACTTCTACGCACCATACCCGTCCTTCGAGAAAACACGAACCCAAACAGCGTCGGTGGGATGGGAATCGGGAGTAAGCCAATCGCTCGACCTGGATTTACGATTGTCAGCGCGGCGGCACGAAGACGATTTCGTGCTAGTCCGGGACGATCCATCGTCGTACCAAAATCAACATACATCGTCTCAAGTAGGTGGATCGCTGCTGGGCCGCTACGCCGGAATCGGTGGGTTCGATATTGCGGTTGGGGGTGAGTTGTTCCGAGATAAGCTGACCAGTTCTAACCTCGGCGACCGCTCTGAGGGACGCGGCGCAGTTTTCGCGGAAGCACTGCTTAGCAGGCCTAGATCGGTCGTGATGTCAATGGGAATCCGTGCCGATTGGCATCAGGAATTCGGCGCGTTCGTGTCACCGTCCTTATCCGCTTCGGTGATTCCCGACGAAAGTGCGAGAATCCGCGCAGCGCTGGGGAGGTCGTTTAGAGCCCCGACTTGGACCGAGCGCTACTACCAGGATCCAGTAAACATCGGGCGGCCGGATCTCGAGCCGGAACGAGCGTGGTCGGGCGAATTGGGATTGGATCTGTTTGCATCATCCGGACTCAATGTCTCAACTACTCTGTTCGTGAGGCGCGCCACCTCGCTCATCGACTGGGCGAAGTCGGAAACCGCGCCCGATGCAGACCCATGGGAAACGCGCAATGTGGAAGATGCCACCTTCAAGGGAATTGAGGCCGACGTCGAGTTCAACGGGCCTCTCGCGTTTAGATGGACTCTTAGTGGAATCGCCCTCACCGTGGACGCGAACGAAGCATCTGGTTTCCGGTCGAAGTACGCTTTGCGGCCACTGAGAGAGCAGATGACATTGGGAGCCGAACGCTCTATTGGCTCTGCTGCCTCCATTCGGATACGTGTACGCCACGCGCGGCGGGAAGATGAGAACTCTTACCGACGTGTGGATCTTCGGTTGAACATCTGGGTCGGCGTGGGTTGGTTGCGCCTGGATATGCAAAACCTCACTGATTTCAACTACCCTGATGTCACGGGCGCGCGCGCGGCGGGGAGGGCGTTCTTTGCGGGATATTCACTAGCACCGAACTAGACTGCGGTTGCGGAAGGTCCAGCCCGCCATCCTCCCGTTGGCGCGGGAGGATGGCGGTTCTGTGTGCGCGTCGCTCAGCCCCCCCGTGCCAGGATGTTTGGCACGTTGGCTATTACCGTCTTCTTCCCACCATCCGAAATGGGGTCTTCGCCGAGGAAGGTGTCGAATAGAGCCCAACAAAGGGCGGGAGACTCGATGTCGGGTGCCGGTTCTCCCTTGACCAGAGAACTCAGCCTGCCCTCTGGGGTGCACGTGAACAGCAATTCTGCTTCCTTCGTCATTTCTTCCACACTGAAGTACCCGCGGAATGTATCGAGCGCCTCAACACCACCCGGCATGTTCATCTCGGCAGCTGCGCTTTCCACACGTGGGCGTAGTGCACCATCGAACGCGTCAGCCATTGTTTCTCCGTCGACGTCGCGCGTCATCACCAGCCGGAGGCTCATGGCGAAATCGAGATCCAAGATACGGCGGTAGAAAGAGTCGTTTCGTTCGAGATCTCGCGCCGTCTGTTCTGCAAACGAGCTGAGTATTTGGCGCGCTGGTTCTTCGTCGACGTATATCCCGAACGCGTAGACCTTCACCTGAAGGAAGGTCTTCGTCCGTATGCCTACTCCTGCCAGTACTTGGGTTCCTCCCCCGCCGGCGGGTGAAATCTCTACCGGGAAAGGCACCTTGCTCTTTGGCTCTATCTGCACGTCGGCATCCTGGGCCACAACCGAGGGTGCTATGGCGACAGCCGCGAGAAGGGCCACGAACGATCGTTTCATATTGGTCTCCAGGTATGGTGATTGATCCGCTTTACAATGCAGGCAAAAACCTCTCCTCGCAACATGTGATAAACCGCGAGCCCTTCCCAAGTCCCGTTTTCCGCATATCCTAAGCTTCCAAACCAGGAGGCAAACCGCATGGCCGAGCTGAGGAAAGAACTGACACTATACGGTCTCACGATGGTTGCAATCGGGTCCTGTGTGGGATCGGGGATCTTCCTCACTCCCGCGCAGATAGCATCTCAGCTTCCTACCCCCGCGTTGATACTCGCAGTCTGGGCCCTCGGCGGCGTCATAGCACTTGCTGGCGCACTTACGTTCGCTGAACTCGGATCGATGTTCCCTCAGCCCGGGGGCGTGTATGTATACCTGAAGGAAGGGTACGGAGACCTCTTCGGATTCCTCTACGGATGGGCGTACCTGTTGGTGATCACGTCGGGCGCGAATGCAGCACTGACCATCGCCTTTGCTACGTACCTCGCCTTCTTGTTTCCTATGAGTCAACAGGGCATCACGATTGTCGCCCTGCTCGCGCTTGCGATGGTTACTGTGGTGAACGTCCTCCGCGTGAAGGCCGCTGAGGTGTTCTCGAACGTATTCACCGGCCTCAAGCTGCTCGGTATCGGCGCGCTCGTTGTGATCGGTTTGTTGTTTGGTAGCGCCGCGACGATGAGAATGCCTACCACGGACATCATGCCGGCCGGCAGTCTCGCCGGGGCGTTTGGGCTCGCGCTGATTGGTGTGCTGTGGTCGTATGGCGGATGGCAACACGCGAGCTTCCTTGCCGGCGAGACGGTAGATGCGCGCCGCACTATCCCGCGTGCGATGATCCTCGGTGCACTCGTGGTGGCGACCGTATACCTCCTCATCAATGTGGCGTACATGTTTCTTCTGCCAGTGTCGGAGATTGCAGTGTCCGACAGCGTGGCCGCCGACGCAATCAGCACTGTGATTCCGTTCGGTGGAACCCTCATAGCCATTACTATTGCAATCAGCGTATTGGGGACGGCCGGCATATACACGCTTTCCGCCCCGCGCATCTACTACGCGATGGCCGACGACGGGATCTTCTTCAGGAAGCTGGCGGAGGTGCACCCGAGATACCATACCCCCATCAATGCCATCCTGATTCAGTCGATCTGGGCGGCTCTCTTGCTTCTGTTTTGGGGCACGTTTGCCGACGTAATCACCTACGTTGTCTTCATGGATTGGATCTTCTTTGGAATGGCCGGAGCGTCGGTCTTCATATTCCGGCGAACGCGGAAGGATCTAGAGCGTTCCTACAACACGCTCGGTTACCCCATCACACCGTTGATCTTCGTCGGAACGTCCGTCTTCTTCGTGATCAACACACTAGTGGAGCGACCACTTCATGCATGGGTGGGGTTGGTTTTCACGCTGATAGGCGTGGGCGTGTACTTCGTGTTCAAGAGGCGAAATGATGAGGCGGCGAAGAATGTATGAGCGCTCGATGAATCGCGATCGTCGACACCGAGGTGGCGGAGCTTTGTTAAGAAATTCCGAGATCTGCGGGTTCGCACTGGTGCTGACACTATTCGCCTGTAGTCCCGAACCGACACCCGAGGAGGCCCCGAGACCAGTCGACTACCCGAACGTGTTGGATGTGAGAGGTGATCCGTCCGATCCGCGCGACCTCACCGCATACTCCTTCTCCGATCTCGGTGCCTGGTTCAGCTTTGGATTGCCTGCGCTATCGGCTCGTGATTTGCGGGGCGGGTTTACCGGTCCATTTCTACTGACGCACGGTGGCATCTGGCTTGGGCGAAGCTTCGTTCGATTCCACTTGACCGACGTATCAACCGGCAAAACCGTGGACTGGGCCGCGGGTAGTGTCGAGGTATCTCAATATTATCCGGGCCGCCTCCACCAGACCATCAGCGCAGACAGCTTGGACGTTCACATTGATCTCATATACGCAGCCGATCGTGTAGCGTTGATCCGTGCAGCAGTCACCAACAGGCGGTCAGGCGAACGACTCCTGCGGATTGGATGGTCGGGCAGCGTGATGATGGAAGAGGCATCGCTTTCGTCGCACGGTCGGGGTGTCTTGGTGACATTTTCGGAGAACCCCGAGGTGGTCGAGTTGTCACTCCGCGAAGCCGACGTTACGGCGGAAGTCTATGACACTGGCTATAGAGCGCTTGGGAGTGAGATCGCGTTGCATGGCGGCGGGAGCGAAACGCGCTTCGCATCGGTGGCACTGTATGCCGATTCAACTGAGCGGACCGTTGGGGCAACAAATCGAGCCGATCCTCTATCTGATTCCGAGACGCACTTCGAGCGAAACCGCATTCGCTGGTCCGGATACCTGTCGGGTGTTTTCAATACTTCTGATGGCGCGTTGCTGACGGCAGCAACCAAGTCAGTCGCCGTGAAGGCGATCCAGACCTTGATCACCAACTGGCGGAGCCCCTACGGACACCTCTTACATAGCGGTGTGTTTCCCTCTTACGCATACCGTGGTTTTCATGGGGTATGGTCGTGGGATTCCTGGAAACACGCGCGGGCGCTGGCCAACTTCGCGCCCGAACTCGCCAAGGATCAACTGCGTGTGATGTTCGACTATCAGGATCGGCGTGGCATGGTTCCGGACGTGATCTACGCCGATAGCTCAGAGAATAACTGGCGCGACACAAAGCCACCTCTGTCGGCCTGGGCCGTATGGGCTATTTACGAGCGTACCGGTGACGCGCAGTTCTTGCAGGAGATGTATCCAAAGATTCTACGCTACCACGAGTGGTGGTACGCAAACCGCGATCATGATGTGAATGGTCTGTGTGAGTACGGGTCGACAGACGGTACCCTCGAAGCCGCCGGCTGGGAGAGCGGTATGGACAACGCGGTTCGTTTCGATTCGGCGGCAATGCTGCAGAACAATCCCAGCGCCTGGTCTCTAGACCAGGAATCAGTGGACCTCAACTCGTATCTGTACGCTGAAAAGCTCTACCTCGCATCGATGGCAGATGAAATAGGTCGTGTACGTGATGTTGCGCTATTCAGAGCTGCTGCCGAGGACCTAGGAGACCAGATCCGGTCCACGATGTTCGACGAGGAAACCGGGTATTTCTACGATGTCGATATCGATACCAAACAGCCGATCTTGGTGCAGGGACCCGAGGGGTGGATTCCCCTATGGGCTGGAGTCGCGACGGAATCGCAGGCCCGGCAAGTGGTCCGCGTGATGACGGACAGGGAGAAGTTCGCTACCCACGTTCCTTTCCCGACGCTCGCGGCCGATCACGAGCAATTCGATCCGCGTGACGGATATTGGCGCGGATCGGTCTGGCTCGACCAGGCGTACTTCGCGGTCAAGGGTTTGGAGAGGTACGGGTATGAGCGCGAAGCGAACACGATGAGAGCACACCTATTCGAAAACGTACAAGGTCTGTTGGAAGACGCCCCCATCTATGAGAACTACCATCCGCAAACAGGAGAGCCGCTAAACGCTCCACACTTCAGCTGGTCTGCGGCGCACTACCTGATGCTCCTGGAGCCCAGAACGAGGGCAGATCAATGATCGGACGGCGTCGCCCGCTCTGTGACCCTGCGAATCTGCAACACTGCCGAACGGTGTTACTAGTATGCACTGTGTGTTTCGGGGCGCACCAGATGCACGCACAGGAACGGTGGCAGGATCCTGCGGTGTTTGACATCAACCGCGAACCACCGCACGCGACGTACGTTCCGTTTGCAGATCGGGGGAGCGCGATAGCGGGGGACGCGTTGGCGTCGCCGTACTATCTCTCCCTGAACGGTTCCTGGAAGTTCAACTGGGTCAGGACACCGACCGAGCGCCCCATGGGGTTTTTTGAATCCGATTTCAACGATGTGAGTTGGGACGAGATCCGCGTGCCGTCGAACTGGCAACTCGAAGGCCACGGCATGCCGCACTACATCGAGATGGGGAAACTCGATGGGCCGGCGCCCTACGTCGATCCCGAGTACAACCCGGTTGGCTCGTACCGCAGGCTCTTCATGCTTCCGGAGATTTGGCAGGGCATGCAAGTGTTTCTGCACTTCGCCAGCGTGGGCTCTGCGACAACCGTTTGGGTGAACGGGCAGGAGGTGGGGTACGGCCAGGGCAGCAAGACGCCTACCGAATTCAACGTCACACAGTACCTCCAACCGGGTGAAAACGTCATTGCAGCGCAGGTGTTCCGTTGGAGCGATGGAAGCTTCTTGGAGGATGTCGACTTCTGGCGGTTGAGCGGAATCGAGCGTGACGTGTTTCTGTTCGCCACTCCGTCGACGCACATTCGCGACTTCTTCGTTTGCGCAGGGCTCGATCCGGAATATCGAGATGGTGAGTTGCACGCTGTCGTCCAGGTGAACAACAAAGGTGAGCAAAGCCTAACCGCCACATTGGGTATGGAGCTGCTCGACGAGGACGGCAGACGGGTGCTCGTTGAACGGAAAAACGTATCCGTTGGCGCCGGCTCGGAGAATACCGTCGAGTTCAACAGGACTGTCAATGCACCTCTCCATTGGACAGCCGAGACTCCGAACCTCTACACGCTGCTGCTGAGTTTGGAGAACAGAGACGGGACCGCGAGTCAGGTGCTATCGCACCGAATCGGTTTCCGCACGACCGAGGTTCAGGACGGGCAGTTGCTGGTGAATGGCGTGCCCGTGACGCTGAAAGGTGTGAACCGCCACGAGCACAGCCCGGTTAGCGGACGCTATCTGTCAGACAGCTTGATGATGTTTGACCTCGAGCTGATGAAGAGTCTCAACATCAACGCGGTGCGCACGAGTCACTACCCAAACGACCCTCGCTGGTATCGGCTGGCGGATGAGTACGGCCTGTACATCGTGGACGAAGCCTTCGTGGAGTCGCACGGAACGGGATACCACCCTGACACGACTCTGGCGGCGAAGCCGGAGTGGCGGGCGGCACACCTCGACAGATTACAAAGGCTGGTGGAACGCGATAAAAACCACGCGTCCGTGATAATGTGGTCGCTCGGTAACGAGGCGGGGGACGGTGAAAACTTCGAGGCCATGTACGCCTGGGCAAAGGCACGGGATCCCAGCCGCCCGGTCGCGTACGAGATGGCGGATCAAAGAAGTCATACCGACGTGGTCTTTCCCATGTATGCTCGCGTGCACGTTTTGGCGGACTATGCCGCGGGCAACCGTGCTCGCCCCTTGATATTGTGCGAGTACGCCCATGCGATGGGAAACAGCGTCGGCAACCTGATCGAATATTGGGACCTCATCTACGCCGAGGATCACTTGCAGGGCGGGTTCATCTGGGATTGGGTCGACCAGGGATTACCACTGGAAAGAGACGGTCAAACGGCTTGGGGATACGGAGGAGATTTCGAGACAGGCCGTCACGGTGGGAATTTCGTCATTAACGGATTGGTAGCGCCCGATCGAACGTTGAACCCGCACGCCTGGGAAGTGAAGAAGGTCTATCAGCCGATCGCGGTGCGGGCAGTGAACCTGCTGGAAGGTGAACTCGAGATAGTCAATCGCTTCGACTTTCTCTACCTGAGCTGGTTCACGATGCGGTGGGATGTGGTGGCCGGCGCGGACACGATAGCGCGCGGGACCGTTCCCGGTTTGGATGGGGCACCGCAGGAGGCGGTTCCTATTCGGATCCCGCTTCCGTCGATCCAGCCCGAGCCTGGTGTGGAGTATTTCTTGAATGTGACGTTTGTGGAGGCGGAGGGGACAGAGGCGGGAGGAGCGGAAGAGGTGGGCGATGCCGCAAGTTTCGCTGATCCGGCTTATGCCGCCGCAGTGGCATGGGAGCAGTTCCGGCTCCCGGTCTATGCCGAACGTACCTCAGTGGATGTTCGCAGGGCTTCCAAGATCACCAGCACTTCCAAGGACAGCTTGCTCATCCTCGAGGGTGAGGCGACGGACTTCGACTTCGTTTTTGACCTCACAACTGGGACAATCGCCTCGTACCGGTACCAAGATACGGAGCTGATTCGAACCGGTCCCGAACCCAATTTCTGGCGTCCCCCGACCGACAACGACTACGGCAACGATATGCCCAGACGCCAGGGAGTGTGGCGAAATGCCGGCAGAAACCGCGTCATCACCAAGGTCGAATATTGGCAGAACTCCGACCGTGACGTCGAGATCTATGTGACGGCCCACCCCGCCGCAGGTGCCTCACAGCTCGTCACCCACTATCAGGTGTTCGGCACCGGAGAGGTGGTCATAGCCAACATATTCACGCCCGGGGCCCAAAATATCCCCAACATGCCGAAGTTTGGCATGACGCTCACGCTGCCAAGTTCATTCGAATATGCAGAATGGTATGGGCGCGGTCCGTTTGAGAACTATTGGGATCGCAATACGGGCGCACCGGTAGGCTTGTACGGCGGTGCCATAGAAGACATGTCGTATCCGTACATTCGGCCGCAGGAGACCGGGAACAGAACGGACGTTCGCTGGATTGCTCTTTCCAACGAAGAAGGAGTTGGCCTGCTGGCAGTTGCCGATTCACTCATGAGCGTGAGTGCAATGGTCTACGCGGACGAAGACCTCGACGAGGGCGATTCCTACACCTATCGGCATTCATTCGATGTCGTGCCGCGCGACTACGTGACGCTCGACATCGACTACGCGCAGATGGGTTTAGGAGGTGACACGTCGTGGGGAGCACGTCCACATCCACAATATCGACTGCCGCCACGGCGATACGAATATCGAGTCAGGCTACTGCCTTTTGGGGCCGACGACAAATCGCCCGCGGAACTCGCTCTGCGGCGGTTTTGAGGCGTTCGTGCTGCGATGACCTGGCCGAAACGACACACGCGGAGAATACACATAGGTGGCGTAGAATATCTGTGGCACCTGAGTGGCAACGCCATCGATACGCCAGCCAATATCACTGTGGGCACAGAGGACGGTGCATATTTCCTCTTCATAGACCCATATGCACACGACTTCGAGATAACGCCGTCTAGTGTGAGGGCCGCGACAGATTGGGCGTTGGCTGAGGGGTGGTCGCCGGAACGGGGGCCCACCATGCGCATGGCCTATTCAATGGACAAGAGGGAGTTCATCTGGCTGACCGAATGAAACACCGAGCTATCCTCGCTTTAGCGGCGAGTGCCGCCCTTTTCCATCTCTACGGCGCCGGGTTCTCTCCTTTCACCGCGTTCGTGCAACGGCCGGTCCATTTCGCATTCATGGCCGTACTTGGGATTCTGGGTCTTGGTATGCGGCGGAAATTGAAGGGGACGGTGGCTGTGGAGGCAGGGGAGGGACAAGATGCAGTTGATGAAACCGGGAGTGTGAGGCGATACGCCGACCTGGCAGTTCGCGGTCTGCTTATTGCGGCTGCAGTGGCCTGTTGTTTCTATCTCGTGTTCGAGCACGAGGAGCTCGTGCGGCGTGCGGGGACGCCTACGACACTCGATCTTCTGGCTGGCGGGCTCGCAATTCTCGTCGTACTGGAACTAACGCGACGAACGACGGGATGGGCGCTAGTCGTGGTAGCGCTGCTCGCGCTGGCATACGCGCTCGCCGGCCCGTACCTACCCGGCGTTCTCGCGCACAGAGGCTATTCACCGGTACGGTTGATCGAACACCTCTATCTCTCTACTGAGGGAATCTGGGGCGTGCCGCTCGGCGTGTCGGCCGACTTCGTGTACCTGTTTGTACTATTCGGCGCGGTGCTCGACGCCGCAGGCGGGGGTGAACTCTTCATCGGGTTGTCGTCGAGAATCGCGGGCGCCACGCGAGGAGGTCCCGCGAAGACAGCGGCGTTGGCCAGTGCGTTGATGGGATCACTTTCCGGCAGCGCCGTAGCCAACGTCGTGACCACTGGTTCGTTCACGATTCCGGTCATGAAGCGGACCGGCTTCAAGCCACAGTTCGCCGGAGCGATCGAGGCCGCGGCGAGCAGCGGCGGGCAGCTCATGCCTCCCATAATGGGGGCCGGTGCGTTTATCCTCGCAACCTGGACCAACATCCCATACGTGCGTGTAGCATTGGCTGCGGTGATCCCCGCCGTTCTCTATTACATCGCCTTGCTCACGGCCATCCACTTCCGAGCGCTGCAACGCGATCTCCCAGCGAGCACCGGTAACGTCCTGCCAATCCTGCCGCGCCTGCACCTCCTGATCCCTCTCGGTGTGATCGTCGTCTTCCTTGGTCTTGGACGATCGCCGATGCGCGCCGCGTATTGGGGCGTGCTCTCCGCCGCGATCTTGGCCATGGCAAGTTCCACCACCCGTCTCGACTGGGGTGGTGCAAAGAAAGCTCTACTCGCTGCCGGGTCCGGCACTGTCCAAGTAGCGGCAGCCTGCGCTGCTGCGGGGATCGTGGTGGGTGTTGCGTCGCTCACCGGAATCGGTCTCCGGATGTCGGAGTTCATCATCACGCTCTCGGGTGGTTTTCTGCCGATAGCGCTCGTGCTCACGGCTATAGGTGCGGTCATACTTGGAATGGGGTTGCCGACCACCGCCGCGTACGTAGTGCTGGCGGCACTCGGTGCTCCAGCTTTGACTGAAATGGGCGTGCCGTTGCTTCCCGCACATCTTTTCATCTTCTACTTCGGTGCACTGTCGAACGTCACGCCCCCTGTTGCACTTGCGGCTTACGCTGCTGCCGGGATCGCGGGGGGGACGCCCGTCCGAACGGCGGTAACCGCGCTTTCCCTGGCCGCAACCGGGTTCGTGGTACCGTTCATGTTCGTATATGGGCCGCCTTTGTTGATGGATGGACACGTGCTGGCGGTTGTGCTGGCATTTGGCACTGCCGCAATCGGCGTCGCAGCGCTCGCCGGAGCGGTAATCGGGTTCGTGCGCGCACCGCTCAAAATCTGGGAACGGGGGTTACTTGCCGCGGCCGCGTTGTGTTTACTTGCATCGGGTGTTCGGACTGACGTTTTTGGGGTTGTCGTATTGGGGTTTCTGATCCTACTGTGGCGGAGACCTAGGGAGAAACCGGCGGAGACGTAATGAGAATCTCTTCGAAATGGCAACGTGTAATCGCGACGGGTGCTGCTTCGGCACTCGTCGTTTTGTTTACGGGATGCGGTGAAGGCTCAGGCGGTCGCAGGCAGTTCTTGAGCATCGGAACCGCGGGCACAGGTGGCATCTATTATCCGCTGGGCGGAGCGATCGCGAGCCGCCTCTCCATTGCCGATCCCGACCGGCAGTACACTGCCGAGGTCACGGGCGGGTCGGTCGAGAACATGAACCGGATCGCAAATGGAGCGATGGACCTCGGGTTCTCGATGTCAACGACCGTTTACGAGGCATTCAACGGCGGTGCTGGCTTCGAACAACCGCTGTCCAATCTACGAATCATCGCACCGTTGTATGCCAACGCCGTGCACGTGGTCGTGCCCGACAACTCAACCGACACTTCCGTGGGAGATTTTCGGGGCAAGCGTGTATCGGTGGGAGCGCCGGGCAGTGGAACAGAACAACTCTCCAGACAGTTGCTCCTCGCGTACGACCTCACGTACGACGACGTCAATGTCCGCTATCTGTCGTTTCGAGAGTCGGTGAATGCACTGCGTGACGGTGCAATAGACGGTGCGATCATCTGCGTCGGTTACCCCGCATCATCTGTCCTCGAGGTCACGACGACGGGTGTGGCGAGGCTCTTGCCCGTGGACTCCGAACACATAGGAATTATGGAAGACACCTATTCCTACTACGCGGCAGGTACGATCCCCCGGGGTACATATCCACGCATGACAGGTGATGTAGAGACAGTCGCGGTCATGAATTGGGTGGTTGCGCGAGCAGACCTGGAAGACACGGTGGTCACGAACCTGCTGGATGTTCTGAGGGACGATCGTGAGGACCTGATAAGGGTGAATGCGATGGCGGAGCAAATCGATCTGGATGCGCTTTCGCGAGCACCGATTTCGCTGCATGATGCTGCGCGGATGTGGATGGTGGGAGGGGAGGAACGGTAGCGCGGCGTCCCTCAAAACCTCATCAGATACGTCACCTTCATCACGGCGTCGCGTTCTGAGAGATGCCACAGTCGCGAGTCGATGTCTCCGCGCCTCTCGGTGTAGACAATGAACAGGTCACTTCCCGGCCTGTGAATCAGGTTCACTCGCACGTTCGCCGACAGCGTGTTGTCGAGGCTGTTGTATTGCAGTAGCATCTTCGCCGAGAGTTTAGTGGAGGCGGCAAATGCCACCCGCGCCGAAACTACATCTGCGGTGAATGCGCCACCGGGCACATCTGCGTCATTGTACATGTAACATAGGGAGAATGCGAGGTGTACATTTGGACGCCAAGACACATCGGCCGATGTGGTCGTCAGCCTGCCTCCGTAAAATCGCTGCAACGACCCCATGGCGCTCGCCGAGATGACCCTCCCGGCAG
Source organism: uncultured Gemmatimonadaceae bacterium (assembly GCA_964436395.1). Taxonomy (GTDB): domain Bacteria; phylum Gemmatimonadota; class Gemmatimonadetes; order Gemmatimonadales; family GWC2-71-9; genus JBDGYW01. The sequence goes on from CAYTDU010000010.1 coordinate 16,487, forward strand.
TTGTGTTGACGCCCGCGTTCAGTTCCCAGTTGTCGTAGTCGCCGGCTGGAATACGGACGTCGTCCGTTAGGTCGAAACCCTCGTCGAGGCGGCTGAAGCTGCGCCCGTGCCACAAGAAAGCGTTGTCTCCGGATTCCCACTGTGGGAAGATGCTCGATCCAACCTGCCAATCCTGAAGCCTGCCGTCGGCGCTCGTAATTAGATCGGTGTTTACGTAGAACTCCAGCCGTCTGAGTCCCAGAACACTCGGCTGCGTGGTGAGACGCGTCATCCCCCACGACTCACGCATGTCCTTTCTCGCTATGAAACCCATGCCTGCCTCGGGATCTGGACCTAGGTACAGGTGTTTGCCCAAGAAACCGAACCGTTCGGTTTGGTAGCTGGTGGTAATGCCGTAGACGACGTCGTCACCGCCAGTGCCCGAACTCTCGGTGCGAGCGAAGAATCCCTCGATGTTTAAAGCGTCAAACGGCCAAACCGAACCGTCGAATCCCCATGCTGTATTCCAAGAATCGGTGTCACGTCTGTCCGTCGCCATTAGGCCCAAGAAACCGTTGTCGCCGACGTCTCTCTTGACGCGTGCAACCGCGAAGTTCGTGCGCCTCTGACCAAACGCCGCATCGGTGAGCACGTTCAGCACCCCCACCGTCTGTTTGCCGACTCGGCCGGTCAACCGCCCTCCCCCGATCACGGGCACCTCTCTGTCGTCGGCTATTCCGATCTGTCGAGAAAAGAACATCAAGAACGGCGGTCGCCCCCAGCTCGCATCGCCAAACTGGAAGATGCCGGCGTTTTCGAGAAAGAAGCTGCGTTTCTCAGGAAAGAAGAGGGGAAATCGTGAGAGGTTGACACGCTCGTTGTCAACTTCGACCTGCGCGAAATCGGTGTTGAGGGTCAGGTCTAGCATCAATCCTGGGCGGACCTGGTATTTCGCGTCAAAGCCCATCTCGATTCTATGATCGGCACCAGGTCCCGAAGCAGCGGGGTTCTGGTCCACGCCTGACAGAACGTACGGTGTCGTCTCGAGCGCCACACCTCCGCTGGGCAGGTCCGACATTCCGACTAGATGACCCGCTCGACTCACGCGGTGTATTCCCTCGTTCGCCCTCCCCCATGCACTTAGCAGTACTTCCTCGTTCTTGCTCTTGATCATGCGGCTGACATTGAAGCCCCAAGTGCTTGCGTCGGGATCGAGAGAGTAACGTAGCGTCCGAAACGGAATGGCAAACTCTGCCGACCAACCATCCGCAGTGCGCTGCGATGCCACTTCCCAGACACCGCGCCAATCAACGTTTATCTCCCGACCTTCGTCGGTGATCAACGCGTCGAATTCGGCGCCGTTCGCGTTGGTGGCAAACACCACGCCATTACGATGGTCGTGAAACGGGTCTAGCATCACTGCGACTGCGTCATCACCGCCGAAAGAGAGGCCGTCCCAGTTCGCCTGCATCACCATGTCGCGCTCCAGCACGCGAGCGACTATCGAGCTGGCTTGGTCGGTTCGCGCAACGACCCCGATGTAAAGCGCGGTTGCATCATAGGCAACGCGTACTTCTGTAGTCTCCGACGCCGGCTTTCCCTCGTCAGGCTCGCGTTGGCGGAACGCGGTACTTACATCGGCGTCGCGCCATACCGCCTCGTTCAACACGCCGTCGAGCGCAATGGGCTCTCCGCCGCGGTCTATTTGCTGAACCCTGATGTCACCTGTCAGAGAATCCTGACCGGCGAGAAGAGAAGCGAACGCGAGATACAGCCCACATGTCACCGCAAAGCGTTTCAACCACGCCGGGAGGAACTGCCTGAGAAATGACCCTGTCCTGCAGTAGCCGGTGTCGGAGCCTGATTTTCCTGGAAGCATTCCCCGCTCCTTCGCGTCGCGGGGGTATCCTAAGTCCGATCCAGCCTCAGTTGGTGATGTATCGACACTGTTTCTGTGAGAGGAGTGTGCGGGAAGTGTTGGGTAGGACTAGAGGTGGCGATCGAGAATCAAGGAACAAAACGGGAGCGTTGGTGTTCGCCGACGTTCACGTGATGTTGAATTAGGGCTGAAACCTGTATCCGCGCTTCCAGACTGTGATGATGTGCACCGGGTTCGCGGGATCGGCTTCGAGTTTTCGACGCAGTTCCGCTATGTGTGCGTCGACCGTACGGCTTATCACTGACTTGTCGTATCCCCATACGTCGTGCATGAGATCCTGGCGAGAAGCAACCGCGCCGCGTCGGCGAACGAGGGCGAGCAGCAAATCAAACGCCTTCGGCGTGAGGGCAACGTCGGTACCGTTGCGGCTCACGATTCCTGCTTCCACGTCAACGGTTACCTCACCGAAGCTCTCGACACTTCTTCCCGGTTTTTCCCACGTAGTGTTGGCTCTTCTCAGTAGCGCTTCCACACGAGAGAGGAACTCCACGACGCTGAATGGTTTGGTCAGATACTGGTCCGCACCCATGCGGAAGCCCCGCACTTTGTCTGCCTCATCTCCCAAGGCCGTGAGTATCAACACCGGCACAGCGGAACCGTTGTTCCGAATTGTCCGGAGTACCTGATAACCGTCCATCTCCGGCAACATCAGGTCGAGCACGACAGCGTCGGGGCCGAAACTTCTGACCTGCTCCAATGCCTTCCTGCCGTCTTCAGCAACCTGGACTTCGTAACCTTCGAGCCTGAGATTGTTGCTCAGGCCGAGCGCGAGGTTGTTGTTGTCCTCGACGACCAACACCCGCCTGGCTTCCGCGATCATCGTTCGCTTTCCGATTCGCTTGTTCGATCTCGTTCGGTCACCGCGTCCCTAGGCAAAGTACGGTTGCCATCAAGCGGCAGCTCCACCACAAACCTCGCACCTCGATCTTCGGCATCCTCCACCCAGACCTTGCCTCCGTGCAGCCGCACATACTCCTGTACAATCGCCAATCCGATGCCCGTACCCGCAACGGCGGATCGAGCGTCACGATCGAGTCTACGGTACGGCTCCCAGATTCGTTTCCGATCTTCTCTCGGAATGCCGGGTCCTTCGTCTCTTACCCAGAGTCGGGCGTTACGATCCTCCTTCGAGGTTCCCACGACGATCGTCTGCTCGGAAGGGCCGTATTTCACCGCGTTATCTACGAGATTTCCTAGGATTGCGCGTAAAGCTTCCGGATCCGCCATTACAGGCACGTCAGCCGTAAGTTCGAGATCCACACGAACGCTCTCGTCTCGACTGCGCGGCACCCAACCTTCGATGATGGTCTTCGCAAGCTCACTCAGATCGGTCGGACGTGCGTCCAGGCGCGCCGTGCCCCGCTCGACCCTCGAGAGGCGAAGCACATTGTCAATGAGGTTGCTCAGGCGTTTTGCCTCCTCGTGGGCAATCTCCAAGTATTGCTGTCTCTGATCGGATGATTCGGTGCGTCCGAGCAACACGGACTCTAGGAACATCCGTATCTGCGTCAGCGGCGTACGGAGCTCATGTGAAACACCCATGGCGAAATCGGCGCGCGAGCGTGCAAGCTCGTTTTCCCGTCGAATCTGATGAACTGCCGCCAGTATCAACCCCGCCGCCAACAAAAACGCTCCGAGCACGATCGGGAGACGCGATGCAGGGAGGCCTCCAATCACGAGTTGTTCGGCAACACCAGGTTCGAGACCGACGTATACGGACAGGCTCGAAAATGGGTCGTCCATTGCCTCGCCTGCCCAATACTCCTTTGATACCGAATCGCCCAGCACAATGAAGGCGTGCTTTGATGGTGTACCGACGGCAACGGACAGAAACGACTCATTCGGTACGTCGCCGGTCAGTGAGACCGGCAGCAGGGGATCGTCCAACACTGTACCGCGAAGGGTGCGTGGCAGAACGTCCCAATGCAATTCAAACCCGTAGATGTACTCGTTGCCGGATCGGCTCGCCCGAAGCGTGTAGGCGAACATGACTGTCGTATCGGCTGGCGTACCAAAGAAAATGCTGAAAGGGTTTTCATCCGCGTCGTAGGCGGTGTCGGCGTGAGTGAGAAACTCGTCTTTGATCCACTCGAGCTCCTCGGCATCAGGTGCTTCACCGGCAACCACCATAGTGCCATTTGGACGCTCGATCCTGAGTGCGTACTCCAGATCGGGGATTGGTGGGCATGGACATCCTGGATTCCGCTTCGCGCCAATCAGGGCCGACGGATGCCAGAGCGTTTCCATATGCACTTCGTAATTGTAACCGAGGGGCGAAAACACGTCTGCTAGAGATTTCTCCATGGCCCAGTAGGCCCAGTCCTGGTATCGCCAGTTCGCCAATTGCGCGTAGTCGCGCAGGGTTTGCCGTGCGGTGGCTCGGTGGGAGCGGGCTGCGTCGTACGCTTGGAACCCGAGGATACCGGCAAGCACCAGAGTGGACAGCAGCAGCACGTAGAGCGGCAGAAACCGCCTCGATCCGCTAAGAATCTGGCCCCGTGCTGCCATGGTGAGTGCCCTCCGGTATGGTAACGGATTATAAGACGGCTATCGGAGCATCGGGAGTTTCAAATGTGTGAGAGTTCGTAGTGAGATTTGTGAGAGGTCTGTAAAATGATGGGGCCCGTGGTTATTCGACTGGCACTGAATGCTGCTGCACGGTGTTTGCTACGTGGCAGCTCACCCCGCCCTCGCATGAGAATCGATGGGAACGTCCCTGACAGTAATCGGCTCATACCAGTTCACTTCGTAAAGCCCGTTGCACCTGCGGCAGCGCAGCGCCCATGGCCGGCCGGCAGGCATTTGGCGCTCACGGCAGTTCGGGCACACCACGTAGTGTCTGCCCTGATCTGGCGGGAAAGAGAACGAGTCGGGAGTGTGAATGACCACGGTCCACAGCGCCGGGCGTTCGTCGACGATCTCGAGAACACTGCGGGGGAAGAATACCCGCAGTTCCTCTGCATCGACTGCTACGTGTTTGGTACCTGCGAATACGACCCGATACCATGCACCGCGCCGCAGGCCACAGTACACGTCCTCACACAAGCGTGCCCATTGCTCGGATGCCATTCACACACCTCGGGATAACTACACAAATACTAGTGTGAGCCTCGGGGCGATTCAGTGAGATGGGTTACAATCGGAAATGATTGAGGAGTGATTGCAGCGGCTTACACTCAAGTCGCCTGGAACTACTCCGCGGTACCCCATTTGACGCTTTCTTGACGCCGGATTCTCAAGCTTGATCCGCAGTAAATGGGAGGGATGCATGTTGACCGTATCCATCTGGACGAGTGGTGAATCAGAAAGTACTTTGGCGGTGGGAAGAGGAGGTGCTCTGGCGGTAGTTGTCGACTTCGTTTCCGGACTGTCGACAGCACCTTCATCACGAGGAGTCTCCCAATGAGGGCGTTGGTGCTCGGCTGTGGCGAGATGGGTCGAGTCGCGATCGCTGACCTCATCAAGCACGGCGTTTTCCGCGAAGTTGTCGTGGCAACGCGCACTCCCTCTCGTGCCGAAAAGCTGCTCACTGAATTCCACACTTGGACGGTCCGAACATCAGTCGTTGGGGTCGACGCACAAGACCACGAGGGCCTCGTGCGATGTTTCAGGGGATCCGACGTTATCTGTAACCTGGCGGGCCCCAACTACCTGAACGCAGTTCCGGTTGCCAAGGCCGCAATCGCGGCAGGTGTGTCGCTGGTCGACGTGTCGGACGACTGGGAGGCGACACTCGAGATTCTGGATCTACACGATGCCGCCGTGGCAGCCGGCATCACCATTGTCGTCGGTCTGGGAGCTAGCCCAGGAGTTACCAACGTCCTGGCAAAGTACGCGGTAGATAAACTCGACAGGGCTGAAGAGGTCCGGACCGCTTGGGTCATGCGCGGCTCCGACCTCGGCGGACCGGCATTGAGCGCTCACCTGCTCTACTCTCTGCCGCATCGCGCGTTCGTGTATACCGATGGGGCGATGCAAGAGGTCCGTCCTTTCGTCGATGGACGGGAGACGTTTCGCTTCCCCGTTCTTGGAGAGGTGGAGGTCACTCACATCGGTCATCCAGAACCATTTACACTCTCCAGGTTCCTCCCGGGTTTGAAATACGCCGACGACAAAGCCGCATTCCTTCCTGTCGATCTAGAGCAGACGATCGTCGAGCTGGGGAAAGTCGCCGTGTCGGGGAAATCGGTACGAGTGAACGGCCAAGACGTAGACCCGATGGAGTTCGCGTCCGCATACCTGTACAGCCAGGGCAAGTCGATGACGTCGGTTCCAAAGACTGGTGCATTGCGTACTGAGGTGAGGGGTGAACTCGAAGGCAAGAAAACCAGAGTCATCTACAGTGCTTCGGGCCGTATCTGCATTGGCACAGGCGTACCGGCCTCTATTGGCGCGCAGGAGCTGGCGCTCGGAAGCATCGAAAAGCATGGCGTGTTTCCACCAGAAGCCTGCATCGACCCCGAGTCGTTTCTCCTCGCAGTATCGACTCGTGATATCGGGGATGTGGAAGAACAGATCATTCAAGAGTAGTCGGACTTTCCTATCAGGCGGAGGTTGAAGGCCCCATGTCGAGCCCAGTCATCGAACAGGAGAGTGGTAGGGACCAATCGGGAAGTGACGTTGTGCCGGACCCGGACACGATGTTCCGCCTACCATGGACTGCATCCGACAACGCGATGACCTGGCTCGAGCCGACTCAACGGTGCAATCTCACCTGTGACGCTTGTTTCATTGAGAATGACAGAGACAGCGACAAGCCGGTCGAGCAGATCCGCCATGAGCTGAATGTCATGCTCCGTCTCCGTAAGTGCGACGCCATGTTGATTGCCGGCGGCGAACCACTAGTGCATCCTGAGATCGTAGAAATCGTTCGGCTGGTGAAGGACCTCGGTGTGAAGCCGGTACTCGTCACGAACGGAGTCCGGCTCGATGACTCACTACTGCGTGAGCTGAAGCGTGCCGGTGCACGCGGGTTCACATTCCACGTGGACAGTCATCAGGCTCGCCCGGGCTGGTTGGGCAAGAGCGAAATCGAATTGAACGAACTGCGCGCACATTTCGCCGATTCCCTTTACGAACAGGGTGCCCTGACGTGCGCGTTCAATACGACCATTTTTCCTGACACACTCGATTCTGTACCGGACATCGTGAGCTGGGCGGTGAGCGTGCCCGATCGAGTTCAGGTACTGACCCTGATCTGCGTGCGCATGATAAATCCGGACGACCCATACGAGTACCACGCAGCCGGCAGGCCCATCGATTTTTCGACTACCCCGTACGTGACGGATTACCAGTGCGGTGATCTGAAAACGGAAGACATCTACAGCCGCATTAGGCAGGTGCTTCCCGACTTCGAGTTCTGCGCTTATTTGGGCGGGACAGTTTTCCCTCAATCGCTGAAGTGGGTGATCGGCTGCCATGTTGCTTCGTCGAAGCGGTCGTACGGCGTCATGGGCCCCCGCAGCATGGAGTTGCTGCAGAACGGATATCATCTGTTTCGGCGTCGTTACCTGGCATTCAGCCCGCCGAGTGCGAACAAATCCGGCAGGTCCGCACTGCTGCTCAGTCTCTTCGATGGTGGGATGCGCAAAGTGGCCCGGAGATTCGCTGCCACTGCGGTCACCAATCCAGCAGTACTGCTCCGCAGATTGCATATGCAGACCATATCAGTAGTCCAACCAGTAGACATTCTGCCGAATGGCGAGTGCGACCGATGTGACGGCTGTCCCAACAAGACCTACTGGGAGGACAGGCTCGTGTCTGCATGTCGGGCCGACGAATATAGACGGTTCGGCGCCCCGGTTCAGGTCGTACCGCAAGTGAAGCACTGACATGATCGCCCAGGCGCCCGCACTGCAGGAACGACCGAGTCCTCAGGTCCGGGTCGTGGGAATGGCGGGAATCGCACTGCTTCAGAT
>CAYTDU010000011.1:0-19710 GCA_964436395.1 uncultured Gemmatimonadaceae bacterium
TGCGCTTCCGGCGCCTTGCATGAACTCGCGCCTCGTCAGTGACAGTCTCTCCTCGTGCATGGCTCTACTCCTCAGGTTGTTGGCCTGGACGCACCCTCCCTTGCCGCCCGAAGCAGGCTCTCGGCTTCCAGCTCCGATTCTGCATCGAGAACGACAACCACATGACCGCCGATCCGTCCAACAGCAACGAACTTGCCGTTTTCAGTTTGATGTATTGCTGCGTTGCCAGCTTCAGGAATGTAGCCCGCCTTGAATGTCTCCAGCGCTTCGCCCGCAGTTGCCTCTGATTCATATCGAGCGATCAACAAGAATGTGGCACCAGGTTCGTATCTCGCGAATACCACGTCTGTATCCGCACCGAGGCCCAGCAAGTTTTCGCGAGTGAGGTAGTAGTGATAGTTCAGCGATTGATGCAGGTGGAAGAACCGTTCGCTGAATGGTACCAAACCTTCGGACGGCAGCATGGCGACTAGATTGGGCCGAACTGACGCACGCGGGAGTCGCTCAGACAGAGCCGTTGCCATCTCAACCAGGCTTGCTTCCGACGCTTGGGTAGGATCGTCGAATGCGAGACACGCGTAATAGCGGCTCTGCCAGAAGCAAAGCACGTCACCCTTGTGCTCGTATCCGCCGCCGATGCCTTCTAGCTCCTGCTCGCGCGCATAGCTGAAAACTCCGTATGCATCATCCGAAGTTCCCATGTCGAACAACTCGACGAGAACATCGGATTCTCCCTCGCGGGAATAACGCGCCACGACGACATCGCTGAAAGAGTATGAGCGATATACCTCTCCGGCACCATTGATGTAGTCGAAGATCGTCTCACGGTCGTAACTGACAGTGGAGTCTTGCAGAGTCCACCCGGCCAGTTGAGATGGTAGCAAGCCCATCAACACATCGGCTCTGCCAATTTCGTCACCGGCTCCACATCCGCTCAAAACCGCCATGATGGTAAGGTGCAGTGCAGCACGCGACGCCTTCGACAATATGATGCGTTTCATAGACCACAACTCACTCTCCGCGGCTGACCTCTCAGTCCTTCTGCTGCTTGATCGTCTCGAGCAGAAGGTATACGAAACCGCCCCAGACGCCTCCGAGCACCAAAATCATCATTATCCATCCACTAATAGCCATCTCACTGACCCTCCGATGCGCCTACGCGGTTTGCCCACCAGCGGTTTAGGATTAACAGGGCACCAATCAGAACTCCCCACTGCAGCAGTGTAGTTCCGATGCTAAAGGCATGGAACGGGTGCCACCAACCCTCCGGATCCAGCTCGGTGATCATCCTGTAGAACCACCAGACCATCAGCGCCAGGAATTCCAGTGGGATCACGTACTTCATGACCGGGACAAACCAGCGGCCCATTGGTCGCCGTTCCTCCGGCGTATTGATCAGCTCGTCGCGGAATTTGTCAGCGCCGAACTTTATGACTGTGATCGCGATGAAGAACCCGGACACCATCAGACCGAGTCCCCATACCCAGTCCTGGTTCTGGAAGAACCCGAGTTTCCAGGCCGATGGAAGGCCCAACAAGAATGCTACGACCCCTACGGTGCCGATCGCCTTGCTCCGATCCATACCGAGGTCCATGCCGATCCGTGTCGCCATTTCAATCATTGCGATCAACGACGACATTGCGGCGAAGCTCAGCGCAAGGAAGAAGAGAGCGAGGAAGAAACGGCCCAATGGAATCTGCTCGAACAGTTGTGGCAACCAGATGAACGTGAGCCCTTCATTGCCGGCGCCAAGTGCGGCCCGCGCGTCAACTTCCGGCAACACCGCAAACACGGTGCAGAGTATCGCAATACCGGCAAGTAGCGACGCAGAGTAGTCGCCGAATGCCGTTGCATAGCTCGTGAGTACGAAATCGTCTTTCTTCTTCAGGTAGACTCCGTATGTCATTACCAGGCCCCAAGCGGCCCCGACGCTCCACGCGGACTGAGTCAGACCCTCGAGCCAGACTTTGTGAGATAACAGCTGCGACCATTCGGGAGTGAATAGGAACCCGAGGCACTTGATTGCGTCCGGCAGAGTCACCGCTCGAATCGCTGCAACGACGAGCAGAATGAATAGCGTGGGAATCAACAAGCGATTCGTACGTTCGATCCCCTTCACGACGCCGCGAGAGATGATCCAGCACCCAGCCACGAGAGCTAACAGGTGAAACAGTATGGGCTGGAAATTACTCGTCGTCAGATTGACCCAGTACGCGTCGTGTTCACCCGCGGCGACACCGGTAGTCACTGTAACGAAGAAGTACTTGATACACCAACCTGCGACCACCGAGTAGTAGAATGTGATGAAGCAAGTGCACAAACCAACGAACGCGCCCAACCAGTTGTACCTCGCGCCAATGAGATGTCCGATCGCCCCTGCTGGACCGCGCCGCGTCTTTTTCCCGAGTGCAAACTCTGCCAGCACCAGTGGCACCGACCACGCGAACATGAACACCAACCAAGTGATGAGAAAAGCCCCACCGCCGTTCGCCGCAGCGACTCGTGGAAACCTCCAGATATTACCCGTGCCCACTGCCATCCCGATTGCAGCCAGCAAGATTCCCCAACGGGTAGCGAATTGTTCGTTGTTTTGGTTCATCTGCGCCCCGGTGAAATGTCAAAAACCCCTGCTATATGGTTGAGCGGGGCATATTAGCGCCAAGTACACAAAATGGGAACAGAATCCAAACGTCGCCGCTCCTCGATCCGCGTGCCAGTGACCCGGAATGAGGCGGTCTATTGCCGCGTTGTGAGGCGGCCAGGAGATCGCTATGATACGAGACGACGAACGGCTTCTCACACGCTGTCTCCCGGACCACCGCGAACTCGGACTATCCGACACGGAGCCTGTCGATGACGGTGCACGAAGATCTCGACCGCATAGCCATTTCCGTCAAATCCCACAAACGCCTCAAAGCGCTCCTGAAAGAGAACCCTCAGCTCGAAGAGATCATGCGATACGCCAAGAACGAGACCGAAGCTCTCGTCGGCGTGCGCAACTGGGTGCTAGAGCAATTCGCCACCAGGCCGGACGCGCTGGCGTTTCACGAGGTGGACCACCCCACACGCGAGATGTTTGACAAGCTGGATTGGAGCGACTACGCGGCAATCCGAATCCTCGACTACATAGACAATGCCGGACGGGAATTCATTGATCTGAACCTTCGGGGTGAGATCGCGGTTAGCAATCCGATCAAGCTCATCTGGCTTGCAGTGAACCAAGGTACTGGGGGTGCCAAACCGGCCTTTTTTGAGGATATGGTCCAACTGTTCAGGCAGCTCGCCGGGAAAGATCGGCCAAGACGGCCGTCGAGGGACCAGGTGCTCGAATGGATGGATCGATACCCGTCAGGCTTGGACCCCAGAATTGTCGCGTTGCGCGAAGAAAACAGAGATCGGATTCTCGGCATCATCATCGATCGGATGGAGGGCGGTGAGATAACGAGTTCCAGGTATCGTCTCGAGCAAGGACTCAGTCGCGATGACAAGCTCCGGCAGGCCCGGGAATGGTGGAACGAAAAACAATTCCACCTGCAGTTTGCGATCCGATCGCCCGAACTGTTGAACGAAATGCTCGGATTCTCTCTCGACCCGGACACCATGAAGATCCTGTACGCTGCTCGTGACAAGGGCATTCCGTTCTTCGTGAACCCGTACTACCTGTCTCTGCTCCATGTACGGGTGCCGTACTTCGCGATCGGTGCCGACCTCGCTATTAGGCACTATGTGGTCTATTCCACGCAATTGGTGGAGGAGTTTGGTCATATCGTCGCCTGGGAGAAAGAAGATCAGGTCAAGCCCGGCGAGCCCAACGCTGCCGGATGGTTGTTACCGCCATACGACAACGTACACCGACGGTATCCCGACGTCGCGATCCTGATTCCAGACACCGTGGGGCGTGCGTGCGGCGGACTCTGCAGCTCCTGCCAACGAATGTACGATTTCCAGAGAGGACGACTCAATTTCGAACTCGAGAAGCTCGAACCCGCCCCTCGGTGGTCGGACAAGCTCGCCGAACTCATGAAGTACTTCGAAGAGGATTCACAGCTCAGGGACATCCTCATTACGGGCGGAGACGGTCTGATGAGTTCGGATCGTTCGTTGGACCAGATCCTGAATGCAATCTATGCCATGGCTCTCGCGAAAAGGGAGGCAAACGACTCGAGACCGGATGGTGAGAAGTACGCAGAGCTCACTCGAGTGCGGATAGGTACACGTCTGCCGGTGTATCTGCCGCAGCGGATCACACCGGCTCTCGTGGATATTCTGGCGAAGTTCAAGGCCAAAGCATCAGAAATCGGCGTCGAACAGTTCGTGGTACAAACGCACTTCGAATCGCCCATGGAAGTCACACCAGATGCGCGCGATGCAGTCGCGAGGCTTCAGTCCGCAGGATGGGTTGTCGCCAACCAACTGGTGTTCACTGCTGCCGCATCGCGGCGAGGTCATACAGCAAAGCTGCGACAAGTGCTGAACGATATCGGGGTTCTACCGTACTACACCTTCGTGGTGAAGGGCTACATGGAGAACAACCACAACTTCGCTCCGGTCGCTCGGGTCGTGCAGGAGGAGTTGGAGGAGAAGGCGATCGGTGAGGTCTCCCGAGAGCACAACGATACTATCAGAGGCCTCGCGCGACACCCCGAGTCGCTCACCGACCGCGTGAACGACGTTAGGCAGGATGCCGGTCTGCCATTCCTTGCCACAGATAGGAGCGTTTTGAATCTCCCAGCGGTCGGCAAGAGCCTGACGTTCCGGGTGATTGGCGTTACTCGCTACGGTCGTCGGATCATCGAATTCGACCACGATCGCACGCGGTCGCACAGTCCGATCATCGACGAGATGGGCAAGGTGGTGATCATCGAGTCGAAGTCGATCGGAGAGTATTTGGCGCAGCTGAACGATATGGGCGAAGACATTACCGACCTGGAAGGAGTATACGGGTACTCGTTGGGACAGACTGAACCAAGGATGCCGATTTTCGAGTACCCGGACTACGAATTTCGAGCGACTGAGGAAGTTACGAACCTGAAGCTCTGAGTTTGCGCTTGATTTTCATGTGACCTACTCGGCAATATCCCTGAATCCGAAAAGGAGAACGTGATGGCGCAAGCTCTTTCAGGTTCAGAGAAGTACCCCAGCTTCCTCAGGTCTCGCCCGATCGAACGCTTCACGTCACCCAGAACAGTCAAATACGCTACACACTCCGTCTCAGCCTGTTGTCCTGTGTGGATGTTGGGAGACAGACAATGAGTGGCGGGCGCACGCCGGAGGTCGCGAGGGACGAACCAGGTGCGCAGGTAGCAATGCTCGGCAACGTCGCAATCGTCCGCGGAGCGCTCGAAGCAGGCGTGCAGTATTTCGCATGTTATCCTGGTACGCCGTCGTCTGAGGTGGGCGACACATTCGCTGCCATTTCCGACGGGCTGGGAATCAAGTTCGAGTACTCGGTGAACGAGAAGATTGCGCTGGAGATGGCGTTCGGCGCGAGTCTGTCTGGTGCACGCAGCATGTGTTCTATGAAGCACCTGGGGCTGAACTACGCTGGTGATCCTGCATCCACGATACCGTACGTGGGTGTTGAGGGTGGAATGGTGATCGTCTCTGCGGGCGATCCGTCGGCCATCACCAGCCCCAACGAACAAGACCAGCGGCATTTCAGCAACTTCCTCTTCTATCCGATATTCGATCCGGCCACTGTTCCCGATGCACTCGCGATGACGCGCTTCGCGTTTGGTCTATCGGAGCAGGCTCGCTTGCCCGTCATCATGCGGCCAACGACTCGCGTGTGTCATACCAGCTCGGTTGTCGAATTAGGACCGCTCGCGACTTCGCGGAACGAGATCGCGTTCAATAGAGATCCCGCCCGCTACACGCCAATGCCGGCAAACGCGCGTAGGATGCGCAAAGAAATCACACAACGGTATCAGAAGGCGGCTGAGTTGCTAGCCGATTCGCCGTTCTTCAATCGATACGGATCTGGAAGTCGCGGAATCGTAGCCAGCGGCGTTGGGTATGCATACACACGGCAGATAGTGGAAGACCTGGGGCTCGAAGAGAGTGTCTCGCTTCTACAGATCGGCGCCTATCCTATTCCTGAAGGAACCTTGAACGACTTTCTGACTTCGGTGGATTCAGTAATGGTAGTCGAGGAGTTGACGCCTTTTCTCGAAGAACGCGTTATGGTCTCGGCGTTCAAACTCGGGCGCAGCATCCCGTTCACCGGAAAACACAGTGGCGATTTTCCGGTGGAGTTCGAGTACGGTCCGGACATGGTTGAAGATGTCGTGCGTTCCTATCTGGACATGTCTGCGCGGGCGAAGATCGATATTCCGCAACCGGCGTTGCCAATGAGACCACCGGTGCTGTGTCCCGGTTGCCCTCATAGATCGAGCTTCTATCTGGTTCGTAAGGCCTTCGGCAAGAAGACAGTGTACACCAACGACATCGGGTGCTACACCCTGGGTTACGGACCACCGCTCGAGTGTTGCGACACCGTGCTCAGCATGGGGTCCAGCATAAGTGAGGCTGCCGCGATAGCGCAGACGACTGGTAAACGCACAGTAGCGTTTCTCGGTGACTCGACCTTCTTCCACAGCGGCCTACCGGCGCTCGCAAACCTGGTTGTGAATGACGCGAACGTGACTGTTGTGGTTCTAAACAACCACGTAACCGCCATGACGGGGTTTCAACCGAGCGTAGCAGCAGCGGCCGACGACTCGGAAGAGAACGGTTTGTCGATACTGCAGGCGGTGAAGGGGCTTGGCGTTCAACATGTCTTCGAGGTCGACCCGAGAGACGAGGAAGCATCTCTAGCGGCCCTCAAACAGGCGAAGGCGGCATCGGGAATGAACGTCGTCATCTCCTCTGCACCATGTGTCGTATACGACAAGCGCAAGAGAGGCGGCGAGAAACGCGCACCGCTCGTAATCGATCAGGATCTATGCAACCAGTGCGCGCTCTGTGTTCTCGTTCTGGGGTGCCCAGCAATCGAGGTGAACGATGGCCGCTACGAGATTGTGGCGGACCTTTGTGATGGCTGTGAGCTCTGCGCATACGTGTGCAACCAAGGTGCTATCGCGGGAGGTGGGGAATGACAACTTCGGAGAAGCCTGGTTGGCGCATCATATTTGCGGGTACGGGTGGTCAGGGTGTGGTGACGGCCGCTCGGATCCTCACCGAGTTCTTCTCCAAACGCGGTAACCAGGTCGTTAGCGGACAGTTGCACGGCATGGCCCAGCGAGGTGGCTCTGTTCAGGCGTCGGTGATGATCGACTGTGGGATCTCACCGGTGATTCCAGCCGGAGCCGCGGATTGCGTGGTAGGGTTTGAACCGGTAGAAACCGTTCGTGCGCTGCCATTCATGTCGAAGAACACGACGGTATTCATGAACACCACTCCCGTAGTCCCGTACGTTCTCTCCCAACAGGCGGCTCGGGGCAAAGGGAACGGACAGTACCCGAGCCAAGAGAGTCTCGAGCAATACATCCTTGCGGTGACTCCGAAGCTGCTCACCTTCGATGCGACTGAGCTGGCACGTGGTACCGGGATGGTCAAGACGCTGAACGTCGTGATGGTCGGCTGCTTATTTGGCTCGGGCATACTGCCGGTATTGCCGGAGGAGTTTCTTGAGACCGTGATGAAGACGGTCCCTTCAAAACTCGCAGATTCCAACGAGCGAGCATTCCAGTGTGGCGTTGAACACGGAAGGAAACTGTGCAAAGAGGAGAGAACGTCTTGACGCTCAGAATAGGAGTCGATGTCGGCGGGACCTTCACAGATTTCCTGGTCACCCGTGAGGGTTTCGACCCGAAGATTTTTAAGGTGCTGTCGACGCCGGAGGATCCCTCACTCGGTCTCATCAATGGGATGACCGAAATCGCGACTGATATGGGTCTTTCTGCGAGTGAGCTGGGAGGGGAAATCGACACAATCGTTCACGGCACCACCGTCACGACCAATGCGGTTCTCACTCTTCAGGGAGCCAAGACGGGCCTACTGACTACCGCCGGTGTCAGAGACGCACTCGAGATGCGACGCGGCATTCGCGAGGAGCAGTACAACAATCGTTACACCAACGTGCAGCCGCTCGTGCCGCGGTACCTGCGGTTGCCGGTAGAGGGCAGGCTCAATTATCGAGGGGACGAACTCGAGCCGCTCTCTCTAGAAAATGTAGGCTCTGCCATCGATTTCTTGAAAAAGAACGACGTTTCTGCGGTGGCGATCTGCTTCATGAATTCATTTGCCAACCCCGAACACGAGCAACGGGCAGCGGAGCTGGTACGGAGCGAGATGCCTGGTGCGTACCTCACTGTATCGGCGGGTTTACTGCCATCTATTCGGTTTTACGATCGTGTGAGCACCACAGTGCTCAATTCCTATGTCGGCCCGAAGCTGAGTTCTTACATCGACAATCTGAAGGTGCGTCTACGCAAGATCGGATTCAACGGCGTCTTGCTGATAATGCAGTCCAATGGCGGCGTGATGTCTCCCGAGGTGGCGCATCAGAAGGCCGCCCTCACGCTGCTGTCGGGGCCGGCTGCCGGACCGCGAGCGGGACTCGAACACGCACGGGTACAGGGTCACAACAGCTGTATCACAGTCGATATGGGTGGAACCAGCTTCGACGCGGCACTAGTGCGAGACGGCGCGCCGATTGTTGTAACCGAGGGGGAGATCGACCGGTACCGAATCGCGCTCCCGATGCTTGGCATTGTGACCATAGGTGCCGGCGGAGGCAGCATTGGTTGGATCGATGAGGGCGGCCTACTCCGCATGGGTCCTCAGAGCGCCGGTGCCGATCCCGGGCCCGCATGCTACGGAAAAGGCGGAACGCGCCCGACTAGCACCGACGCCGACCTGGTGTTGGGGTACCTCGATCCCGACTTCTTCGCCGGCGGCAAGATGACGTTGGACAAAGCCGCCGCTGAACGAGCGGTCTCAGAGGAAATTGCAAATCCGCTCTGCCTCTCCACCATCGAAGCCGCGGCTGGTATGTACCGAGTGGTGAACACGAACATGGCGCAGGGAGTGCGTGAGATCACGATCAAGCGCGGTTACGACCCGAGAGAGTTCCCGATGGTGGTTGCGGGCGGTGCCGGGCCGCTCCACGCATGCATGATTTGTGAAGAGCTCGAGATCCCGTTGTTCATCGTGCCGCGAGAGTCTTCGATATTCTGTGCCGCCGGCATGCTCATGAGCGATTTGCAGCATGATTTCGTGCGCTCCTTCGTTACGCTACTCGACAACATCGATCTGGAGGAGTTGAGGCAGACTGTCGAAGGCATGGTGTCAGAGGGAAGGGGCTTATTGGCTATGGAGGACATCCCGGAACAGAATCGCAGTTTCTCATTGCTCTTCGATTGCCGTTACCTGAAACAGTACCACGAAGTCTCGGTGCCGGTGTCGCAGGAAGACCTGCAGTTCGGTCTTCTCGACAATCTCATACCCGCGTTCCACGCCGAACACAATCGCATGTACGGCTATTCGCTCGAAGACCAGGGTACTCCGATCGAGTTGATCAACTTACGTGTGAGGGCGCTTGGCATCACAGAGAAGCCGTCGTCCGAACCTGAACCATTTGCGGGCGAGGATCCGGGTGCGGCACACAAGGGAGATCGCGAGGTGTATCTACCGGAGACTGGCGAGACATGCTCGGTGCCCGTATACGACGGGCACGCAACACGCCACGGCAACCGCATCACCGGTCCGGCGATCGTTGAACAAGTGAACACGACACTCTTTCTCAGTCCGTCATACGACTGCCGGTGCGACTCGCACGGATCGTTCGTAGTGTATGCGAAGGGAAGGGGAGACATGTTGGAGGGCGTATCATGAGTGACATCGATCCGATCCTGCTCTCCGTTTTCGCGCGGGCGTTCAAGTCGATCACGGACGAGATGAGCATCTCGCTTCAGAAGACGACGCGCTCTCCGATTCTGTGCGAGGCCAAGGATTTCGTTACCGGGTTGTACGATGCCCAAGGCAACATGCTCGAGCAGACGGAGAACCTGCCAATTCTCTCGTTCTCGCTTGCTCCTGTCTGCAAGTACATCCGTGAATACTTCGGAGATGAGATCTACCCTGGAGATGTGATCTTCCACAACGACGTCTTCAGCATGGGCAACCAGAACAACGACGTGGCGGTATACAAGCCAATTTTCTTCCAGAATCAGCTCGTGGCCTGGTCTGCATGTAAGGGACACCAGGCGGACATCGGTGGCGCAGTAGCAGGTGGGTACAATCCCAATGCAACCGAGGTCTGGCAGGAGGCGCTCAGAATCCCACCGGTGAAGGTCTACGAGAGGGGCAAGATCAGAAAAGACGTATGGGACTTGATCTTCGCCAACATACGACTCGACATCGTACAGGAAGACATGCGAGCCGAGGTCGGCTCGTGCGTGGTGGGCGAACGCCGTCTCCTGGAGTTCCTGGAGAAGTACGGCCTCGAGTGTTTTACCGACCACAAGCTGGCACTGTTCGACGCGACGCGGAAACGAATGGAGGCCGAGATCGCGACCATTCCGAACGGTGTTTATAAAGGCGAGGCTGTCGTCTACTACGACGGCAGGAATGTAGACAAGCAATACGTAGTGCGCGTCGAAATCACGGTGGAAGACAACCACATCAAATTCGACTACACAGATACAGACGCTCAGTCCAACGCTTTCGTAAATGGGACATACACGTCGAGCGCATCCGCCACCGTTCTGACATTCCTGCAGATGGTGAATCCGGACATCCCGCACAACGAAGGCATCGTGCGGCCGATCGATATCGTGATTCCGGAAGGCACGATTCTGAACGCGGCATATCCCGCTGCAACCACATACGGCAACCACCTCTGTCCGGTAAACGCCGATGCTATTGCTCGTGCACTGATGCCCGCGATTCCCGACAGGGTAACTGCCGGCTGGAACCATCTGCTTTGTTCGCTTACGACAGGCATCGATCCGCGGGTCAATGACAAGTACGTCGACATCTGTTTCATGGGGCTCAAGGGTGGGTCTGGTGCGTTGAACGGAGTTGACGGCTACGACCACATCGGGATGATCGATGCTTCGGGTGGAGTGCTCGATCAGGACTACGAGATGTTCGAGCAACAGACTCCGCACCGGCTCCAGAAACACGAGTACATCTGCGATTCCGGTGGCCCGGGACAGTGGCGCGGCGGCCTTGGGGTCGAGACCGTTTTCGAGATCGGATCCGACGACACTCAGGTGGTGGTGTTTGGCGATGGGGATGTCGAACCCGCGTTTGGGATCGAGGGTGGCAAAGAAGGCACTCTGAACTCTATCGTGCTGTTTTATCCGGATGGGGAAACACGCTCGCCTCTTCCTCTCGATCTGATTCCAGGAGTGCCCAAGGGAACAGTATACCAGCAGCACGCGGGTGGGGGAGGTGGTTTTGGGGAGCCCAGAAATAGGCCGCGCGCTTTGGTGGCCGAAGAAGTCAGGAACGGCATCGTCTCGGTACAGGCGGCAAGGGACGACTACGGCGTGGTTGTGAACGAGAGTGATTTCTCCGTCGATGAAACGGCTACCGACGAACTGAGGGGGCAAATTGGTGAGTGAGTCAAAACGCTTCGACCTGCTTGCGAATATCATGCGAGCGTCCCACTTCGAGTGGCGCCGTGCCGTGCAGTCGCTGTGCCCGGATGTGGACCCCACGGAGGCAGTGAAACGGTTCTGGGAGGAGGCGGGCAAAGATACTGCGGCCTTTTATCTCAAGAAGATAGACCCCGACGACGATCTCCCTGCCCAGGTGGCGGCGTTGTATGTGGCCAGCAGTGTGGCGATGGGAGAAGATGCCGCAATCGTTCCGTCGCAGAATCCAGGCGAGAGTATGGCACGCCACCAAGCCTGCCCGTGGTATGACTGGCACAAGCGCGAAGGGCTGCTGGAAGAAGATCAAGTGGGTTGTGATCGATGGCTCGAGACGGTGGTCGATGAAATCAACAAGAGTCTGGGAACGAATCTGAGGTTCGAGACCGTGGAGTCCTTACCTACGGGCGGAAACAGCTGCCTGCGCAGATTCTGGGAGGAGGGCGAATAGTGGACTTTGAACTGAGCGATGAACAACGCCTGTTGCGGGAGACGTTCGCACGGTTCTCCGACGAGCGGGTGAAACCGCTTGCGCAGGAGATAGACGAATCGAAAAAATACCCGCGCGAGTTGATCTCCGAGCTTGCCGCAATGGGCTTCCTCGGCCTGCGATATCCAGAATCCGTGGGGGGCAGTGGTATGGACTGCGTTTCGTACTGCCTTGCGATTGAGGAAATCGCCCGCGGCTCCATGTCGCTGGCGGCGTGTGCGGCAATGCAATCTCTCATGGGTACCCACTTCGTCCACAAACTTGGCAACGAGGACATTCACGAGCGTCTGTTGAAGCCTGCCATCAACGGTGAGAAGCTCGGGACGATCTGCATTACCGAGCCAAACGCCGGCAGCGATCTGGGCTCGATCTCCACGGCGGCTGAGAAGGTTGCTGGTGGCTACGAGCTGAACGGCCAGAAAACGTGGATAACCGTCGCGCCGGAGGCGGATTTCTTTACCGTGTTTGCGCGTGCAGGGGAGGCCAACAAGCTCACGATCTTTCTGGTTGAGAGAGAATACGCCGGCCTCGTAGTCGGTCGATCGATAGAGAAGATGGGTGTTCGAGCGGCGCCGACCTCTGAAGTGTCGTTTTCCAATTGCTTCGTGCCCGAAAACCATAGGCTAGGTGCCGAGGGTGAGGGGGAAGCAGAGCTGCGAAAGCTCCTCGATGAGATCAGGATCATGACCGGCGCGCTAGCAATAGGGGTTGCGCGCGCTGCAGTCGACGACGCGGTGGAGTACGCCGCACAACGGCAACAGTTTGGTAGGCCCATCAACCGATTCCAAGCGGTGCAAATGCGGCTCGCCGACATGGGAACCGATCTGGAAGCGGCGACCCACCTCGTGTACTACGCTGCTTGGCTCAAGGCCACGGGCCGGCCGTACCAGCGTGCCGCCGCAATGGCCAAGCTGTTTGCCACCGAGAAGGCCACGAATATATGCGAACAGGCGAGCAGAGTGTTCGCATCTTACGGCTACGCAATGGAGTACCCGGTTCAGCGGTATGTGAGAGACGTTCGATTCACGCTCTATGGTGGGGGCACGAGCGACATTCTCAAGACGATCATAGCACGGGTTATGACAAAGTGAGCGAAAACATGCGGATCTTGATCGCTAAACCCGGCCTGGACGGCCACGACGTCGGGGCGAAGATCGTCGCTCGGGCGTTGATGGACGCCGGGTTCGAGGTGATCTACACCGGCCTCAGGAAGAGTCCTGAGGAGATAGCCGCGGTTGCGGTTGAAGAGGATGTGGACGTGATTGGCCTCTCTGTATTGTCGGGTTCGCATCTGCCGATCTGCAGCAGCTTCAGCGCCCTGAGATCAGAGCATCAGCTAGACGACAAACTCTGGTTGGTGGGTGGGAACATTCCTCACAAAGATGTTGCCGCTCTCGAGAACCTGGGCGTTGACGCGGTCTTCCCGGTGGGTACTCCGCTACGAACGATCGTTGACTTCATCAACGAGAAAGCCAAATGAGCAAACAGGTGTTCAACGAGTCGGGCATAGAGATCAAGCCCGTGTACGGGCCCGACGACGTTTCCGATCCGGATCGGATCGGTATGCCAGGCGAATTTCCGTTCACACGGGGCATACATGAGCTCATGTATCGCAAGCGACCGTTCACCATGCGGCAATACGCCGGCTTCGGTACTCCGAGCCAGACGAACGAACGATTCCAGTATCTCATCAGCCAAGGCCAGACAGGACTTAACGTCGCATTCGATTTGCCTACACAGGTCGGTTTGGATTCTGATTCGGCGATGGCTGCAGGTGAGGTCGGCCGCGTAGGCATGGCGGTGGATACACTGGAAGACTTCGAGATTGCGTTCGAAGGAATCGATCTGGAGAAGATTACGGTCTCGCTCACAATCAACGGTGCGGCGGCGATCCTCATGGCAATGTATTTCGCACTCGCACAGAAACGTGGCTACGACCTTTCGAAGCTTCGTGGCACGGCACAGAACGATATCCTCAAGGAGTTTGTGGGTCGCGGAACCTGGATCTTCCCGGTCGAGTCGTCGATGAGGCTCGTTGGCGACACGATCGTGTACTGCGCCGAGAACGTTCCGCGGTATAGCCCGGTTAGCGTGTGCGGGTACCACATACGCGAGTCGGGAGCCAACCCGGTGCAAGAGATGGCATACGGTTTCTGCATCGCCAAAGCATACGTCGACCTGGTGCTCCAACGCGGGCTGGACATAGACGAGTTCGCGTCTCGTTTGTCGTTCAACTTTGACATCCACGGAAATTTCTTCGAGCAGATCGCAAAGTTCCGGGCTGGGCGGCGACTCTGGGCGAGGATCGTTCGGGACACGTACGGCGCCAAGGATCCGAAATCGATGTGGCTGAGGATGATTGCAGGTGGCGGCGGAGGTGGCCTCACGATCGAACAGCCTGAGAACAACATCGTGCGCGGAGCGTACTACGCTCTCATCAGCGCTCTCTCGGGCACGCAGACCATGGCACTCTGTTCCTTCGATGAAGCGTATACGATTCCCTCGGAGCGAGCGGCGCGAATCTCCCTCCGTACGATGCAGATTTTGATCGAAGAGATGGGGCTTGCCGATACAGTCGATCCCCTGGGTGGCTCGTACTACGTGGAATCGCTTACGGACGAGATGGAGAAGGAGATCGAGTCCGTGATGGCGGAGGTCGATTCACAGGGCGGAATTGTTCGTGCGATTGCCGAAGGACACGTTCAGAATGCCGTATCGCGACAGGCATACGAACACCATCAGAAACTCGAGAGCGGCGAAATCAGGAAGGTCGGTGTGAACTGCTATCAGGTGGAGGAGGAGCAGCCTGATATCGAGTTCCATCCCACCAACGAGGAAGAGTGTGAGAAGAAGATCGAGCGGCTCGAGGCAATTCGCGCCGAACGGGATGGCGTGCGAGTCGCTGATGCCCTTACCGGTGTACGTGAGGCTGCCGGTAACAGCGAAAACGTGATGCCCGCCATCATGTCCGCCGTAACCGCATACGCCACGGTGGGGGAGATAACCGATTGTCTGGTGGATGTGTTCGGAAGGTTCCCCGAGCCGATAAGATTTTGATAGGAGGGTTTCTTGGCCCAAATAGAAGCGTACGCCGCTCCGAGCAGCATCGAGGAGGCGGCTAAGCTCGCAGCTGACGGCAACGCCACGGTCTTTGCGGGCGGCACGGACTTGATGCTGCAGGCGAAGTCGGGTGCCAAGACGTTTTCGCCGTTGCTAATGAACCTCCGTCGGGTAGAGGAGATGCGTGGCGTTACTGAAGACCACGACTTTGTCAGAATAGGTGGTCTGACTACCGTAACTGATGTGCTGAGGGACCCTCTGTTGCGTGATTCGGTCCCTGTTCTCTGTGATACGGCGGATAAGTTCGCGAGCGGGCAGATCCGAAACAGCGCCACCATCGGTGGCAACATCTGCAATGCCTCACCGGCAGGGGACATGATAATCCCCCTGTTGTTGTTGGACGCTGAGGTAGAGTTGTTGAGTTGGGTAGACGACGAAGCCAACTGGCGCCTGATACCGCTGCAGAACTTCTTCAAGGGCCCCGGGCAAACTAAGAAACGCGCGAACGAGATCCTCACTGGGGTGAAGTTCAAAATACCGTCCTCCGAGTTTGTTGCCGGATTCGTCAAGTTCGGCACTCGACCTTCTTTGGATATCTCCGTGGTATCGGTGGGAATCGCCGGACGATTGAGCGCAGGTACCCTGACCGATGCCCGAGTCGCATTTGGTGCCGTTGCGCCAATTCCAATGCGCGGTCGGGAAACTGAAGCCGCGATCGAGGGAATGACAATCGATGAGGCAACGATCGCTACGGCGTGCGTCAAGGCTGCCGATGAGGTCTCGCCCATAGACGATGTCCGGGCGTCGGCGTGGTACCGTCGTGAATTGATCAAGACTCTAACCGGGAGACTGTTGCGTCATGTCGTTCACTCAGGAGATTAGCTTCACGCTGAACGGGAAGCAGACAACCGTGTCCATTCCCGCCGACATGGATACGCTCACCATGCTGCGTGATGTGCTCCAGTTGACCGGTACAAAACTCGGCTGTGGGGAAGGCGAGTGTGGTGCCTGCACGATTCTAGTCGATGATGTTGCCACCAATTCCTGTTTGATGTTCGCGGTCGATTGTGACGGACGCCACATTCAAACCATCGAAGGCGTCCAGTCCGAAGGAGGATTAGATCTTCTGCAGCGCGAGTTCGTCGAGAAGGGCGCCGTTCAGTGCGGCTTCTGCACGCCTGGGTTGGTCATGCAGGGCACCGCGATGCTGAGAGAAAACCCGAACATGTCGGAGGTGGAGATCAAACGCGGCCTCGAGGGTAATCTCTGTCGCTGCACGGGCTACAAGAAGGTCATCGACGCAACGGCATCGGCGATGGCGAAGTCTAGAGGGGAGGGGCAGGGATGACGCAGGATACGGCTGAAAAGCAGACGCTCATAGGAAAGCGCATCCCCAAATTGGATGCGCCCGGTAAGGTGACCGGTGCCGCACGCTATCTCCAGGACATCGAACTGCCAGGGATGCTACACGGGAAGATCCTGCGCACGAACCGAATCCACGCTCGCATCCTCAGCATTGATACCAGCAAGGCGAAAGCCCTGCAGGGCGTGCACGCCGTGATCACTGCCCAGGACACGTCCGGTGTTCCACTCGGGTTTGGACAAGACAACCCGCCGCTCAAAGGCGACCGGGTTCGTTGCACGCGCGATGAAATCGCGGCGGTAGCGGCCGATACGGAGAGTATCGCAGAGGAAGCCTTAAAGCTCATCAAGGTCGAATACGAAGACCTTCCGACAGTCTTCACGCCCCATGACGCTCTCAAAGACGGTGCCCCGGTAATTCACGACAAACATCCCAACAACATCCCGTTCACATATGACTACGAGCATGGAGACGTAGCGAAGGGTGAAGCGGAGTCTGACGTCGTCGTCGAGGACACGTTTGCCCTCCACTTCGTGACTCACTGCTGTATGGGGGTGGGTGGCATCATTGCGAGCTTCGACGTCGAGGGGAACCTCACGGTGTACTCGCAGACACAGATGCCGTTTTTGTACAAACGCGATATTGCACCTGTGATCGGTGTGCCGGCAGAGAAAATACATGTAATCCAGCCTGCCATTGGCGGTGCTTTCGGAAGCAAACTCGACATCTATCCGTTCGAACCAATTTGTGTGTTCCTGGCCAAAGCCACGCGGAGGCCTGTGAGGATCGTTTTCTCGCGAGAGGAAGAGTTTCTCGCTTCTCCCACGCGCCAGCCAATGGAGCTGACGTTGCGGAGCGGCGCGCGCAAGGATGGCACGATAACCTTCCGCGACGTTAGCACGCTGCACGACAACGGGGGATACACGTCGTGGGGAGCTACGACACCGTTCGTCATGATGCAGGCGTTCTCGTCGCTCTATCGTGTCCCGCACTGTCGCTACAAGACTACGGTGGTTTACACCAACAATCCCTACAGCGGCGCGTTTCGAGGCTACGGCAACCTCCAGGCGACATTTTCGGTCGAGTCTCATGTGGACAAATTGGCCGAGGCCGTCGGAATGGACCCATTGGAGTTTCGCCTTCACAACGCGCAGGACCCTGGTGAAACCACGCTGCAAGGTCTGCATCTCCAGACGTGTGGCCTGAAGGATTGCTTGAACACCGCGGCGGAACGCAGCGGTTTCGTTGCCAAACATGCGGCCAATCGTAATGGGCAAGCGGGGCCGGTGAAGCGTGGCATCGGCATGGCGTCTCTGTTTCACGTCGGCGGCGGCGCGAAGATCTATCACACCGACGGTTGTGGTACCATCCTCAAAGTCGACGACTTTGCCAAGGTCACGGTGCTGACCGGTGCCACAGAAATAGGCCAGGGCTCTGAGACTGTCATCGCACAACTCGTAGCTGAAGAGCTCGGTCTGCCGTTGTCGAAGATCAGCGTCGTCAACAACGACTCCGAGATTACGCCGTGGGACGTTGGCTGCCATGCCAGTCGCACTACCTTCATCGCCGGCAACTCGGCGCAGCGGGCAGCGCGTAAGGCCAGGCAGAAGCTGCTCGACGCGGCATCTGCGAAGTTGAAGCTTGCCACCGAAGACCTCGATCTCCGTGATGGTCAAGTCGTTGGCGCCGATACGGGTGAGCCATTGCTCGACCTCGGCAAGCTGCTCCGCGCACTCCACTTCCGCGACAAGAATGAGATCGTTGTGACCTCGGAGTACTATGAACCTCCCAGTGTCATGCAGGACAAGGGATTCAAGGGCAATGTCTCTCCGACCTACGCTTTCGGCACGCAGGTGGCCGAACTGGAAGTGGATGTCGAGACAGGTGTCGTTCGAGTTCTCAAGGTCACTTCCGTGCACGATGTTGGGCGAGTCATAAATGCACTGGGAATTGAGGGGCAGGTCGAGGGCGGTGTGGTGATGGGTGTCGGGTATGCGACGAGAGAGCATCTGCTGGTAAACGATGGGCACGTAACGAATCCGTCGTTCCGCGATTACAAGATCCTTACGGCACCCGAGATTCCGGATGTCGATTGCGCCTTCATCGAGACGATGGATCCTGAAGGACCAGCGGGCGCAAAAGGCATCGGTGAAGCACCGGCAATCTGCACTGCCGCGGCGATTGCGAACGCGTTCTACAATGCCACAGGTGTTCGGATGTGTAAACTGCCACTTACGCCCGAGCGAGTGCTGCGCGCTCTCAAGACTGCGGCAGGGGAGGCGGTAGGGTGAAGCGCCGCACAGTTCTGAGTATGGAGCAGGCGTTGTCGATGTCTCATGCAACGCTGAGGTTCGCCCACCTGGGTTGGCGTGTGATCCGATTGGAATCGGCACCAACAGGTAGCGGCCTTCCAGGCGATCCAAATCGGTACATCGGCTCGACCGTGGTCGATGACGATCGCCGGTCGTATTTCATAGCACCGAACGTTGGTAAAGAGTGTGTCGCGTTGAACCTCAAGGACCCTCGCGGTCGAGGTCTCTTGCATAGGATCGTGAAGGAGCTGCATGTCGACATCTTCTGCTGCAATACGCTGCCGTCGCGGTACAATGACCTAGGCATAGACTACGAGACTCTCAAGGCTATCAATCCGCAGATTATCTGGGCCGGCATCTCCGCCATGGGTCCTGAATATCCCAACAGACCAGGCTATGATCCTGCGATTCAGGCGATGGTCGGGTTCATGGAAGTCACGGGTGAAGCCGACGGTCCACCGATGTTGTCGGGAGTGCCGTTGGTTGATCTGAAGGCGGGTGATGACGTTTATGCGAACGTAATGCTGGCGCTCGCCGAACTAGCGGAGACGGGGAAAGGCAGGGAGATCCACGTTTCGATGCTGCAAGCGGCGTCTTCATGGCTCATCACCACTCTACCGCTCCTGGATTTCGATTGTGATCCGTCGGAGGTCGGTCGTTGCGGTAACCAGCACCGCAAGTTCATTCCCGTCAATGCGTATCCGACGGTCGATGGCTTCTTGTTCGTCGCCATAGGGAATGACGTACAGTGGGAGCGGATCACGGAGATAGAGCACTTTCAGGCGCTACGCACCGAGAGCCGCAGAACCAACGCTGGCCGCATCGCTGAGCAGCAGTCCATCCATGAGGAAATGGCCGCCGCAACGAAGAAATTAACCAGTG